>JBJKOR010000821.1:0-14513 GCA_046707185.1 Anaerolineales bacterium
TCACTCAATTGATCAATAAGGAAAATTTATGAAGACTACTCTGGATGTCAACAAACAAGCCGAAACCTTGACCGGCGAGATTCTTCTGCTTGGTTTATTAGGCCGCACATTTTATAAATATCCCAACCATAGCGAAAGGGATTGGCTGCAAAGCCTGATTGCCAATCAGGTTTTTAGCGAATCACCTTTTGCCGTGGACCAACCGGATGTCATTGAAGGCTTGAGTATCCTGCAAACTTGGGGTCGGGCTGGTCTCGATGATCGCGCTTTTGAAGAATTACAGGGCGATTACACCAAGCTCTTCATTGGCACCGGGAACATCATTGTCCCGCCTTGGGAGTCGGTTTATTTCAATGAAGAGCGCCTGCTTTTTCAGGAGCAGACACTCGAAGTGCGTAATTGGTATCGTCACTTTGGGCTTGAGGCGGAATGTTTGAATCATGACCCGGACGATCATATTGGTTTGGAGTTGGCCTTTTTGGTTCACCTGGCACAATTGGGGCTAAAGGCGCTGGAACAGAATTCTTTGACCAATTTGAATCAAATTCTGGATGCACAGAAAGAATTCCTGTCAGAACACTTGTTGAAATGGGGATTGGTTTTTTGTAATCAGGCAATCGATGAAGCGAGTACATTGTTCTACAAAGGTCTTGCTTTGATACTGCGCGGTGCGCTGATGGAACTGGCTCAACAATTTCAGGTTGCGTTGCCTTTAGAGGTGAAATAATGGGTATCTTTTCTGCGGTTGAGCAGTTGACGACTGATCATTCCATGGTGACGTATGATTCACGGCGTTGTCTGAATGCGCAGAGCAAATTTGCCAACTGTGAAGCCTGCTTGCAAATCTGTCCGGTGAATGCAATTCAAGCGGGAAGGCCGCCTCGCTTCAACCCTGAAATTTGTGCCGGTTGTATGGCTTGTCTGCCGCTTTGTCCTCTCGGGGCGTACGATGCAGATGATGCTATTCCTGACCTGCTGGATTGCGCCGCACATGCGGAAGACGCACAGGTCGAATTAGTTTGTCATGCCAATCCACAAGCAGAGAACGGCATTTCCGAAAATGCAGTGGGCATTCGCATCAATGGTTGCCTGGCTGAACTAGGCAGCGGAATCTATCTCTCACTGATTGCAATGGGGATTAAAGATGTGACGGCTCGCTTGGACGCCTGTCCTGAATGTCCATGGGGAACGTTGAAGGGACAAGTTGAAGCTCAGGTGAAAACGGCCAATCACTTGCTTTCTGCCTGGGATAAGGATGGACTGGTTCAAGCTATATCGGAACTGAAGAAAAGCCCTCACCGTCCGTTGTGGGATGCGAAGAACCCGCCTCTTTCGCGGCGAGACTTGTTTGCCATGCTCACGCGTCAAGGAAGGGCAACGTTATCGCGCGTCATGGAGAAAGAAAAGCCATCAGCTGGCAAACAAATAGGGCGTGGGCATCTTCGTTTGGCAAATGCTGTTATGCAAATGTCATCGCGCCAGAATACCAAAGATATATCTTTAGATGGTTTGGGATTCGGAATGGTAACGGTCAGCGAGGCTTGTACGGCCTGCGGTAGCTGTGCCCGTTTTTGTCCAACCGGCACGCTTGATTTTAGAATGGATCAGGATGCCCAAATTTATTCGTTAAGTTTCAAGCCGCAGGCGTGTATCGGCTGCCAGGCATGTTCGCAGGTATGTGTAGACTCCGCGATCAGTGTGGATTTGGCTCCATCGCTGAATCAAGTTTTCGGGTCGAAAGAACCGCTGGTGCTTCAGCATGGCGAGCTATCGCGTTGTGAACGTTGCCACGCGCCTTTTGCTGCCCGGCCTGGAACGCGTCTGTGTCCAAATTGCGAATTTCGACAAAAGAATCCTTTTGGTTCGCGTCTGCCCAAAGGATTTAATTTACCCAAAGCGAGAGAATCATGATCCTTAATATTAACCACACTACCTTACCAAAGATAAACAACGAAGCGCTGCGCGACTATGCCCGCAAATATGTGGATATCTATGATGATTTCTTGAAACAGATTTCGGGTTTTGGTCTTGAAATAGAGACACGCGATAATCGTGCGGAAATTGCAGAGCGATTGGAGCGATTGGCACAAAAAGGTGCGCATGTGCGCAACGATGGCAAGAGTGTTTACATCAACAATATTTCGCCGTCTTGCGTTGCATGCCAGACCGGTGCGGGCAGCGCCACGTATTTCATTTCACTGCGCTGTCACCGTGATTGCTTTTATTGCTTCAATCCCAACCAGGAGAATTACGAGCACTTTGCAACGGATACGCGGGACATTTCAACGGAATTGAAAAACCTGGCAGCGCAACACGTCCGTATGCAGCACCTGGCTTTGACGGGTGGCGAGCCGCTGCTTTTCAAAGAGCAAGCCCTGGACTTTTTCCAAACCGCGCAGCAAAAATTTCCGCGCGCCCGTACGCGCTTGTATACCAGCGGCGATCAAGTCGACGAGGCTACGCTGTCAGCTTTGAAGGATGCCGGTTTGCAGGAGATCCGTTTCAGCATCCGCATGCATGACACGGAAAAGGCGCGTAAATTTACTTTGGATCGCATCCGACTGGCAAAGAAATATATTCCCTATGTAATGGTTGAAATGCCGATCATGCCGGGTACACTGGAAGAGATGAAAAGTCTGCTCACGGAACTGGAAGAAATCGGTATCTTTAGCATCAATCTTCTGGAGTTGTGTTTCCCACTCAATAACGCAGAAGAGTTTCAGCGACGCGGTTATCACATTAAGGCGCGGCCTTATCGTGTTCTTTACAATTACTGGTATGCAGGTGGCTTACCCATCGCAGGCAGTGAAGAGCTTTGTCTGGATTTGCTTGAGTTTGCATTCGATTCCGGTTTCAAAATGGGCATCCATTATTGCTCATTGGAGAATAAGCATACCGGACAAATCTACGAACAGAATCGGGCCGGAATACCTTCCTCGGTAATCTCTGCTTCAAGGAAGGACTTTTTCCTAAAGACGGCCAAGGTCTTTGGGGAAGATATACCCAAGGTCAAAAAGGTCTTTGAAGAGAAGCGGAAAGTAATTTATCAGGAACAACCCAATTATGGTTATCTTGAATTTAATGCCAGCCACATTCGATTGCTCTCAGGATTGGACGTTGAAATCGGTATTTCAACCAACGTCATCGAGCAGCGCGACGGCGGCCAAGTGCTGCGCGAACTTAAATTGGATGTGACTACTCCGCAGGATTTTGACTTTGCCGCTGATTTATAGATTTACGGTTTAGCTCTCCCGAACGCTTCATACCAGACCGGAGGCGGTCCGCTGACCAGCTAGTGGCCGCGCTCTGTCAGCTTTTCCTCTAAACGAATGCATGGCTTGTATGCACATTAGGGCGTCTTTACTGTTAACAAATACAGACAACTTGTGCAATAAGCGGTTCAAATAAAATCACCCAAGTGGGTGATGCAAGACTCTTCTGCCGGGGGATGCCCTACTTTTCACTTGAAAGTATCCTAATTGCGCAAAATTACACAAGGCTTCCAACCTTAATATGTTAATGCAGGAGTGTGCCTATTGAAACATCAGTCTTTTAGTCCAAGCGGGCCTTTGGCCCGACTCCAAGTGGAGTTGGTTGTTGTTTCCGCAGATGAATTTCTGGAGGAAAAGATATGAGTGAGAAAAATTTTGTTATGAACGCACTGACTGAAACCGTCATTACTCGCCGCAGTTTCCTAAAGTGGAGCGCAGCGCTTGGCGGTACGGCCGCGTTGGCAGGCAGCCTGAATTTCGGTCTAAAGACAGTCCAAAAAGTTGCTGCGGCTGCGCCCTCTTCGGAAGAAGTGATGACTGTTGGTTGTTATCACAACTGCGGCGGCCGATGCATTTTAGGGGCAGTGGTCAAGGATGGAACGGTTACCCGTCTGGTCCCCGATCCGACCCCGGTTGCCGATGAGGATCTTATTCACAATCCACGCGCCATCCCGTGTCACCGTGGTCGCTCGCAGATCCATCGTGTCTATGCCGCGGAACGCCTCAAATATCCGTTGAAACGGACCGGAAAACGCGGCGAAGGCCAATTCGAGCGTATCTCCTGGACGGAAGCGCTGGACACCATCGCCAGCGAAATGAAGCGCATCAAGGATAAATATGGCAATGCGTCCATGTACATGCACTACGCTTCTGGTGTGGGCTGGAAAGGTCCCGATGGTAGAAACCCATTGACCCGCCTGATGATCCTGTTCGGCGGCTATCAAGGTTATTACAACTCGTACAGTACTGCTTGCTATAACTCTGTATTGCCTTACATCACGGCAGGCGCAGGCAACTCTACCGATGATGTGATGAACGCCAAACTGGTGGTGCTCTTCGGCGATAACTCTGTGGTAACCCGTGCCGGTGGCGACAACGCTGGTTATTACTACATGAAAGCCAAGGAAAACGGCACCAAGTTTATTGTCATTGACCCGATCATGACCGATACGGCTGCCGCATTGGAAGCGGATTGGTATCCCATTTACGGTGGTACCGATGTCGCTTTGATCGCGGCATTGTCTTACGTGATGGTCCAGGAGAATCTGTACGATAAAGAGTACATGTCCACTCATTCCGTGGGCTTCGACGAAGACACGCTCCCCGAAGGCGCTCCGGCCAATAGTTCGTGGATGGCTTACATCATGGGCAAGAGCGATGATGGCATTGCCAAGACTCCTGAATGGGCCTCTCAAATCACAGGCCTTCCGGCAGATCGCATTGTCACTTTGGCACGCGAGATGGCGAACACCAAACCCTGCGCCATGTTCCAAGGCTGGGGCTGGCAGCGTCGTGCCTACGGTGAACAACCGGTGCGCGCTTTGCCGATCCTGGCTGCAATGACGGGTAACTTTGGCATCAGCGGTGGCGGACCTGGTTTGCGCCCAACGGGCATGACTTTCCAAATGGACAGCGTTCCCCCAACGCCAGCAAACCCCATCAAGACAGCTTTCCCGGTCTTCAAATGGCCCGATTACATTACGCGCGGCGCCGAAATGACCAGCGGCCCGGAGGATCGTATCCACGGTGGAGATAAGCTGGCTGCCAATATGAAGTTCATGTGGAACTTTGGCGGCAACACCATCATCAACCAGCACGCCGATGTCAACGGCACCACCAAGGTGTTGCAAGACGAGAGCCTGTTGGAGTTTATTGTTACGGTCGATGTTCAGATGACGCCGAGCGCGAAATTCTCAGATATTGTCCTGCCTGAAACCACTGGCTTCGAAGCCGATGAGATCATCACCGGTGAAGGCCACGGCGAAAAAGGCAACCATGCCTGGGCGCTTTATAACCACCAGGTTATCAAGCCGCTGTTTGAGGATCAAGGTTCTTTGTGGATTGCAGAACAACTGGCAGACCGACTGGGCCTGGGTGACAAATTCCGAGATGGGCATCAGACTGCTGATGACTGGATGCAGGATATGGTTGCCTCTGCCCAGAAGAATTATTCCGACTTCCCGTCCCTGGCAGACTTCAAGAAGGGTGGCATCTATAAGGTGAGCAGCGACAAGCCCACAATTGCATATGCCGCTTTCGATGCTGATCCTGTGGCCAACCCGCTGAAGACTCAGACCGGTAAGATCGAAATCTACTCGCCCTACCTCGCCAGCCAAAATGATCCGCAATACATCCCGGCGATCCCCAAGTACATTCCTGAGTGGGAAGGCGTCAGCGATCCGTTGCGCAAGAAATATCCTTTGTTGATGTCGACCACACACTGGGTAGGTCGTTCGCACTCAACCTTCGATAATGTGGATTACTTGCGCGAAGCTCATCCACAAGCCCTGTGGATCAACACTCTGGATGCGAAGCAACGCGGAATTAAGAACGGCGACATGGTCAAAGTGTACAACGACCGTGGTGAAGTTCACATGCCTGCCTTTGTGACCAATCGTATTCGCCCTGGTTATACCAACCTGCCGCAAGGCGGGTGGTACACGCCCAATGCCAATTACGTGGATACGCGCGGCAGCGCAAATGTGTTGACCAAATACAAACCAACACCGTTTGCCAAGGGCAATCCCCAGCACACAAATCTGGTGCAGGTCGAGAAGATTTGAGAGGAGTTGAACCATGGCTAAACAACTTGCATTTTATGTAAATATTGCCGAATGCGTGGGCTGTAAGGCTTGTCAGATCGCATGCAAGGACAAGAACAACCTGCCCGATGGCCTTCGCTGGCGAAGAGTGTTCGAGTACGAAGGCGGTGAATGGGTTAACCAAAACGGAAAATTGATTCCGAATAACCTGTTTGCCTACTTTGTCTCGGCAGCTTGTATGCACTGTCAGGACCCGATCTGTCTGAAGGTCTGCCCGGCGGAAGCAATTACCAAACGCGACGACGGCATTGTTTTGATCGACCAATCGAAGTGCGTGGGCTGCCGGTATTGCTCGTGGGCATGTCCTTACGGAGCGCCTCAATTCAACGAACAGGCTGGTGTCATGACAAAATGCACTTTCTGTTCCGATCTGATCGATCAAGGCGGCCATCCCGCTTGCGTGGATGCGTGTCCTTACCGCGCCTTGGAATTCGGTGATCTCGAGGAATTGAGAGCCAAGCATGGCGACTTCAATAACCCCGCCCCATTGCCCGATCCGTCCTTTACCAAGCCTTCTGTCGTGTATACGGCAAATACCAAAACGGAGTCGTCCAACAGAGCAACTGGTGAAATCAAGAATATTGAGGAGGTACCAAATGAACTCTCGTGAATGGGCGCTGATTACCTTTACAATCCTGACCCAAATGTCCGTAGGGTCGTTCCTCGTGCTTGGCATCGTGCACTATTATGCCAACCGCAAAGCCGGGATGAAAGAAGCTGATCGTTTAAGTGACTATGCCTTGCTGTCAATCATCGTTGTATTTGCATTGGCACTGCTGGCTTCACTCCTGCATTTGGGCAATCCGCTCAATGCACCGCGGGCTGTCACGCACTTGGCTACATCATGGCTCAGCCGTGAAATCCTCTGTGGCGTTGTCTTCGCTGTTCTGGCGGCTATCTTTGCCCTGATGCAATGGCGGAAGATTAGTTCGTTTGCTGTACGCAATGTAATTGCCTGGATTGCAGCCATTGTCGGAATCATCCTGGTATACGTTGAGTCAAACGTCTACCTGCTTCCGACAGATCCTTCCTGGAATAACTTTGCCACCCCGCTTACCTTCTTTACGACTACCTTGCTGTTGGGATCCCTGGCAATGGGCGCTGCGTTTGTAGCCAACTATGCCTATATCCAACGGAAAGACGCGGCAGATGCCAAGGTGCAATCTGAGCTTCTGCGGGAATCCTTGCAAGGGATTGCAATAGCTTCTGTGATCCTGCTTGGTATTGAATTTGTGGTGCTCCCAGTCTATGTGGGCTACCTTGCTACAGCAGGCAGTTTCGCAGCTACGGCCAGCGCTAATCTACTGATCGGAACCTACGGTCTGATCTTTGTGCTGCGTTTGCTCTTTGCTTTTGTCGGAGCAGGTGTATTCGGTCTATTCCTTTATCAGATTGCAAAATCGGCTGGTAAAGAAAAGACACTTAGCTATCTGGCTTACTGCGCCTTTGTGCTCGTGTTGGTTGCTGAAATTCTTGGACGCTTCCTGTTCTATGCAACCCGTGTCCGCATCGGCGTCTAGTCACAAAGTCCAAACGAGGCTTTGATGAAAGAATGCTTGAGGCGGGTCAAAGAACTTGCCTCAAGCATTCTAATTTGTTCAAGTGTGACAACCGGAGTCATTGAGAAAAAGATATTTATGAAATCACGAAGATATTTGCTTCCTGCACTCGTCTTGGGTGCAGCACTCTTGTTTCTAATTTTGACCGGCCTATCGCCAATGGCGTCAAGGAGTGAAAATGCGATTCAAGTGATTTCGTTATCAGGCAATCAGCAAGAGCGTGCCAACGCAGTTGCATTTGCTCCGGATGGAAAATTATTGGCAATTGGTACAACTGCGGGGATCGATTTTTACGAAACTTCTTCCTGGACAAAAGTTGGCTTCGCCAGCACCAATACCTGGGTCCGCAGCCTGGCTTTTTCACCCGATGGGACCATGATCGTTGCGGGGCTATTTGATCAAACTGTGCAATTATGGCGTGTTTCTGATTTCAAATTATTGAAAACTTTTACCGGACACACAAATTGGGTCTGGGGAGTTGCGTTCTCTCCAGATGGTCAGAGCGTGGCATCTGCTTCCAACGACGGCACGCTTCGAATCTGGCCGGTAAACGGGGATACAGCGTCAATGGTTATCAGCCAGGGGGCAGGGAGTATCCGGGCTGTTGCGTTTTCTCCCGATGGCCAATTCGTGGCTGCCGGTTTGGATAATGGAGATGTTAACCTGTGGCGGACAAGTGATGGGTCTCTTGTCCGAACCATGACCGGGCACACGGACTGGGTTCGTTGCATCGCTTTTTCGCCGGATGGAAAATTATTAGCAACCGGCGGCTTTGATACAACCATTCGTTTATGGAATGTTTCTGATGGTTCGCTCGTGCGGACTTTGAAAGGACATGTAGCCAGCGTCTTGAGCGTGGCTTTTTCGCCTGATGGAACATTACTGGCCTCCGGCTCTGAAGATCGAACCATCCATCTCTGGCGCGTTTCGGATGGCAGCCAGTGGCAGGTTTTCAAAGGACATACCGATTTCGTTTTTGCGGTCGCGTTCAGTCCAGATGGGAAAATGGTGGCTTCCGGATCGAAAGATAATTCTGTGCGCATATGGCCAGTCGATGCCTCCAGCTTTGTAACGGTAACTCCTACTCCGCAAAGTGTTGCGACTCAACAGAATAGCTACACTGAACAAGCTTTGGATTGCGGCATATGTCATCACCCCAAAGGCCAAGTGCAGGCGCCGCGTGTGTTCGAGGTCCGTTGCGATACTTGTCATAATAATGGGATTGGCATGAATTTTTGTCCGGCGTTCCCGCGTTCGCCAGATGCCAAACCGCTTACTTCCATCACTTACAAATTGCCGACCGGATTGGCAGGCGTGCCCGTCAATAGCAAGAATCTATCGGCGCTGATCGCGACTCCGTCCAATGGCGAGACGTTGTATGTCAATGGGGCATATACGGCTCCTGCTTTTGTAACCGGCAAAATTACATATAACAGTGGCTCACCTGCAGATGTCAATCTGAGTCTGGAAATTTGGTCTGGCTCGGTCAAAATGACCACGCTAACCGCCAACCCCAATTCCGATGGGACTTTCAAGTTCGATCTCGATCTCAATCCAAGCGGAGCGATTCCTTATACGGTCAAACCCGGCGGCCCTAATTGCATTTATTGTCACGAAGATTATATAAGCCAGGCATCTTTGCCAAACGGCCAGGTTCATCTGATATTGATCGCGACTGGCCCGGATGGAGAGCAGGTGCGCGATGAAAGATGGTTCAACGTGGACGTTAGCGGCTCAGCTACCGTTCCAGTAAATGTCGTCGACGATGTAACGGGGCAGCCCGTCCCCGGGCTTAAGGTACAGGCTGACACTGTGTTGCTTGAGTGGCGCAGCCGCAATGAAAGCGTGGCTACAAATCAAAGTGGTGTTGCTAATTTTTCATTGGAAGCGCTCACTCAGTATCCAACAGTCTATAAAATTTACGTCCCACAAACAGTGCTCAACGGGGATCTTTATACAAGCTCAAATCCGGTTCAATTAACATTACCGGCTGGCGCTACATCCGCTCCGGAATTGACCATTCGCGTTCACCGTCAGATAGGTCAAATTCAGGGCATGATACACAACTTGAAAAATTCGGGTTTGAGTAATCTTTCGGTTTGGGCAATTGCCCTGCCGGATGGCCCAGCCTACCAAACTGCTGCGTCATCGAGTGGGACATTTACTTTTCAAAACATTCCTGTACGCCAATATTTGATCGTTCCTGATTTGAAATCTCTGGAAGCGCATGGTTATCAATCCACGCAGCAGACTTTGGACCTGACCCAAAAGCCATCCGCCGGCGTATCGCTTGATATCAGCCAGAAGACAAATTTCATTGGTCAAGTTATAGATCAAAACGGGACCATTTTGCCCTTCGCCTGGCTTAATGTAGATTCGACAAACACAACACAGCCAGTAAACCCGGTCTCGGAAAATTATGTTCTCCCCGATTTTCCAAATGGCTCGTATAAACTGACTGCTGTTGCGCCCGGATTTTATGCGGCGACAGCGGATATCAATCCAAAACAGAATATCAACCAGTATGACTTTCAACTCGTCCCGCGCCCGGAGACAAAGCAGGTCAATTGGGGCAGCGGCAGTTTTATTGTTCCGTCCGATACGTCGGCTCAAGTAAATGGCTTGACCGTTCATTTGGATCAGGGCTGGTTGTGGGGACAAGGCGGAGCGAGTCGGCCGTTGGATATCCAAATGCTGAATGCAGAAATCAGCATTCCTTCAGGGAAATTTGCCTTGGAGCAATTGGCCGGACAAACGGCTTGGTTCTATCTGTATGCCGGGAATGCCAGCGTGCATTTACTGGACACATCCACTTCGGTCTCATTGAGTGCTGGTCAAATGATTGCACTGGATACAGGCGCAGTACCGATCAAAATGGATGCAACGCTTGCCGCCGCGTTCCATCCGAATTTGGATGCCGTTCCCGTTGGTCAAAGTTCCCAGCCGCCTCTTGTGATCCGCGTTCAAGGCTGGTTGATGAATAGCGGAATCAGAGTGGTGCAAGGGGTCACGTTCCTCACGTATTTGTTGGCGATCATGGTTTTGGTTGTCCTGCTTATCTTTTTGATCTTCTGGATTACAAGAAGAAAAAAGATTTAATTTTGACGATTTTCTTATTTGAGGTGAATTCTATGAACCATGATAATCAAACCGAATGGAAAGACTTGCTAACTGGGGAAGTATTGCTGTTCCGCTTGTTGGGGCAGTTCCTATATGCAGAACCGCAAAGCGATCAACTTCAGGCTCTTTTTGCTGAGGATGTTTTTTCGGAATCGCCTTTTGCTGCGGATCAACCTGATTCTGCACGCGGTTTAAAGCTTCTACAGAATTGGGGTAAGCAAACCTTTGCCCGCTCGCCGGAAGATGCGTTCAAGGCATTGAAGAACGATTATCTTCAGCTTTTCATCGGCGTGGATTGGGTGCAGGCCCCGCCGTGGGAATCGGTTTACTTCAGCGAGAAGCGTTTACTTTTTCAAGAGCAGACGTTGGAAGTTCGGAACTGGTACCTGAAATATGGTCTGCTTCCCGAACGTTTGAATAATGAACCTGACGACCACATCGGGCTTGAAATGGCCTTTCTGTCGCATCTCGCGGAACTGGGGGTGGGCGCGTTGGATCGAGAAGATTCGCCCGCCTTCGATAAACTGTTGCAGGCCCAACGTGACTTTGCAGCACAGCATTTCCTGCGTTGGGCACCCATCTGGTGCGACCTGACCGAACAAAATGCCAACACCGATTTTTATCGCGGACTGGCTTGTTTGACGCGCGGCGTACTTCTTGAACTTTCCTCCCAACTCGAAGTCGAGGTTCCTGTAGCGAAGGTTCCCTGGATGTAATTCTGGTTATCTCTGCGGCGGTCACTTATCAAGTGCATCAAGCTGCTTGGAAGTGTGACTTTGTGTGCAGGGATGCTTGAATAAAAATTTATAATCATTTCTCCGATTCCCCCGATCTAACGCTGAAAAGCAATGACTGGGCGAACGGCCTCTCAGCGAGAGGTAAAGGTCAGTGTGGAAACGCACTGGCCTCCCGAAATCCCGTCCAAACCGGGATGGACTTGGAAAGGAGATGCAACTCTTTGCGTTCGATGAGACTGTCTCCTTCCAAACGGCAGTCTCATTTTTTATGGAGAAAACATGAAAGACCTTGAAACCCTTTTTGAAATTTCATCTCGCAGCCATAACCATCTCTGCCCGCGACAGATCCTGGGCGTTCGCATGGGATTGGCAGGTCCTGCGGCATTGGGATTGGAACCGCCCTGCAAGGATAAACGCCTGCTGGTCATCGTTGAAACGGATGGTTGTTTTGCAGACGGCGTCAGCGCCGCGACCGGCTGCACGGTAGGTCATCGCACCTTGCGCGTGGAAGATTATGGCATAGCTGCCGCGACTTTCATCGATGCACAGACTGGCCGCACAATTCGCGTTGCGCCTATTGTGGATATTCGCGAGCGCGCCTATGCTTATGCTCCCAATGAACCGCGCCATTATTTCGCACAAATGCAGGCCTACCAGATTATGCCGGATGCGGAAATGTTTACGTTCAAGGATGTACAGCTAATCACATCGGTCGAAGCCATTGTGTCCCGCCCCGGCATTCGCGTGAATTGTGATATCTGCGGCGAAGAGATCATGAACGAACGCGAGGTCCATCGCGAAGGGCTTACGCTCTGCCGCGTCTGTGCCGGGAACGCCTATTATCGTGAACCGGTTTCGATTCACGGCATCGAAGTCGATCTGCATTCGATTGGGAACTCTCATGCTCGTTGATGCCTTTGGACGTACCATTACCTACCTGCGCATTTCGGTCACCGACCGTTGTAATTTGCGTTGTGTCTACTGTATGCCGAAGGATGGCATTCAGTGGCAGCCGCGCGCGGACCAACTGTCAGTAGATGAAATTGTTAGGGCGGTGGAAACCGCTGCGCAGGGCGGAGTGAAGCGCGTCCGTCTCACGGGCGGCGAGCCATTGGTGCATCCGCAAATCGTCGAGATCGTCCGACGGATCGCATCCATTCGCGGCATCGAAGAAGTCAGCCTGACCACCAATGCAATGTTATTGGAACGTCTCGCTCAGCCTCTTGCCGAGGCGGGACTGACGCGCCTCAATATCAGCCTCGACACGTTGGACGCGGATAAGTTCAAACGGATCACGCGCGGAGGAAGGATCGACCGCGTCTGGAAGGGAATCGCAGCCGCCGAACAAGCGCATCTCGCGCCGCTCAAGCTGAATACCGTTATCGTAGGCGGCCTCAACGCGGACGAGATTCCCGCGCTGGCGCGTCTCACGATCGAGAATGAGTGGCACGTGCGTTTCATCGAAGTCATGCCGATTGGCAACACACAGGATTGGGGTGAAGGCTTTCCCGAACCGGTTGATCGCTATGTTTCTGTTCAAGAGATGCACGCCCGTCTTTCAACTTTCAACATTCAACCTGTAACCGCGCCGGTCGGCAATGGTCCTGCGCGGACGTTTCGTATTCCTGGTGCGCTTGGCACGGTTGGGTTTATCTCACCACTTGGTGATCATTTCTGCAATCAATGCAACCGCCTGCGCTTGACCGCCGATGGTTTTCTGCGGCCATGCCTTTTGATGGATCGTGAAATCAACGTCAAAGACGCGTTGCGTTCTGGCAGAGTGCTTGACACTCTGTTCGAGCAGGCAGTTGCTTTAAAGCCTAAAGGACACGAGTTGCTTCTTCATCATTATCCTGAGTCCCGCCGCATGGCGCAAATTGGGGGTTGATTGGATCGTTGGAAACGTAACTGTATTTATTCCAAGTTTGTGGATTGACATAACTCGGAATGACGCTATCAGGAGAAATGAATCTGCCAATCAGCGGGTCCATCATGCGCGCGTGGTAGTCCAATAGTCCGATGGTCGCGTTGCCGCCTTGTTGGTGTTGGTCGAGCGAACGCTGACCCGTGAAGGCGAAGTCCGTTTGCGAGATGGATGTGAATCCGGTGATGGTGCGCGTCCCTCCGAAGGGCATGTACCTCTGCTGACTCAAAATGGCTCCATTGTTATCAGTTACGGCAACGACCGAGCCGAGTTGATCGGTCAGCAGGTATTTTAATCCACTTCCGTCGTTCACACCTGCACTTGCGCCAGGTGCAAGTATCGCAATGGTCATATCTGCGATGGAATAGTATTTGATCGTGGCGGTTACGTTGTTACTGCCATCGGTGTGAACTTCGTAGGCACTGTCAAATAACAGGAACAACCATCAAGGCAGAGATCGCACCACTTGGCAGAGAGTTCGAAGGCAGTCTGGGTTTTGAAAAGCGCATCGGCACGGCTTGATGGACATCACCGCTGAGCAGACGGCGCATACCCGCCTTTTGGAATGGACTTCCAAAAGGGTTCAGATTTTCCATCCTTTGACATTCTCTTTAAAACACACAAGATCAAGTCTTTCAGTCGCACGCGATATAGGTTGCCAAAGCGCCGTGCTGATTAGGTCATTACTTGTTCTTAACACTCCCTCTTCTTTTTTCCTTTGGTTCAGATTTGGCCCACCACCACGCGCCATGTTTAATGGTTTCTCCAAACTCTCCTCGATTACCACCAATAACTCCACTTAATAGGATAATGAATCCCAAAAGCCACCAAGATATATCTGCAAACCAAATCTGCTTTATTAGAACTAAACAGAATGTCGTGATTGCGATGCCTATTCGAGTATCGCGTATGTAGCCTTTATTAATCAGCCAAGTTTCAATGGCAAGTTCAGGCACGATAAATGCTATTGATATTACTATTGATATAAGAATCAAGTTAATAAAATTAAACAACCTTAGCTCCTTTCCAAATTATGGTGCTGGTGGGCCGTATATTGGCACGAATCTATTATTATATGT
>JBJKOR010000822.1:0-4073 GCA_046707185.1 Anaerolineales bacterium
GTTGTCTCCCATGCTTCTTAAACTCTGGTCTCTGAAACTCTGAATCTCTGGGAACTCTGATTCTTTGGACTCTGGCGGATAGCAAGTCAAGAATAATAGTTAGAGTCAGCCTCCCGCCGAGCCCCTACGGGATGCTTCGCGAAGGCGGGTCGTGCGAAAAAATATGCCCGAACTTTCAAGATTGTAAACAAAAACTGCGCCGGATGGCATTGGATGTAACTGGATGTGCGAAGGTACTATATGCCGCACCATTGCAAACAACCGGTTTTTTTGATAGTATTGAGTGCGATAAAGCGTTTTGGATGCGTTCCGGATTTTGAGTGTTCAAGACGAGCGCACCTTAAAAATTGAACAATCAAAATGTGCTATCAAAAAACAGCGACCGAAGAAGAATCCCTTCACAATTTCTTCGGAACGCTGCTGGAGGTATCGCTCCTGCGACTTCGAATTTCTGTAACGGCAATAAGTGGGTTTCTTGCCGTTTCCTTAATGCGCGGCGAAAACGCTTGCGCCTGTCCCCAAAACTTCGTTATCATAACGGAGTATGTAAAATAGACCCTGGCTCTTGTGCCGACCATTTGCAATCCATGTTTCCATTGAATTTCAAAAAACTAATTTGAGGTGTGTCCGTTACGGCTATAAAATTTATCGCATGTTTGCGATGTTGGTGAATAAAATTGGCTTACAGATGAGCCTTATAATCATCTGACTTCGAGTTCGAGGGGAAAGGTTTGATATTGCCTTGGCAAAGCCTAAAAATATCCAATCTCTGAGGTATGAAGAATTCTTGCTGATTAAATGACTGGCGAGGATTCTTTTAATTTAAGTAAGCCTCAGAATAATTTTCTGTAGAAAAAGGACACACCATGATAATAGATAATGAAGCCTTGAGCGCCGATGACGCGTCTGAACTCTTGAGCGTAGCGAAAGCAGCTCAAATCGCAAATGTCTCTGTCTCAACTATGAGAAAGTGGATTGATACTGGGCCGATTCACGCTTTACGATACGGCCGAGTGATTCGAATCCCTCGGAAGTGTCTGGATGAATTCATGGCAGAGCACACTTTTTAGTTTCAAAAGGCAGGTGTAAAATCACAGGTTGAAAAATGTCGTACCTTAAAAACCGAACATGTCTGAAAATCGACGCCTCCTCGAAATCCAATTTTGAGGAGGCCGAAATGTACAAAAAGAAGGGCCATCGCGCACCGGGCTCAGGTTCAATAAGCGAGAATCCATCTGGGACCAAGCGCGCCGCTATAACTATCCCTTCATCAAATGGGGACAAGTCCATTCGCAAGACTCAGTCGTTTCCAAGCAAGACAGAAGCAGAAGACTGGCTTCGTAAAATGCGGAGCGAGATCGAAGTTGGCCTATCCGTTGAGAATATCAATTACCGAGTAGGCGAATATTTTTCGCGATGGCTTGATCTTAAAAGGGACGACATTGCGGCAACCACCTTTGATGATTATAGCCGCAATGGTCGCCTTTATATTCTTCCCTACTTCGGCGACAGATTTTTGCGAAAAATAAGAGTCCATGATGTAAACTCCTTTCTCATCCACCTCAAAGATCAAGGTGTTCGTGTCCGGACAAAGGAGTACGTTTACAGCACCCTTAGCACGATGTTTTCAAAAGCTGTCGAAGAAGGAGTGGTAAGTATCAACCCTTGTACAATTGCCAAACGGTCCTCTTCCCAAAATCATCGAATAGTGAGTATTCTCTCCCCGGCGGAATTGGCTGCTTTTTTGGAAATTGCGAAGGAAACGCCTTATTATGTGTTGTACCTGATGGCAGTCACAACTGGATTGCGTCTCGGAGAACTCCTTGGACTGCGACGGCGCAACGTTGATTTGGGGAATGAGGTTCTTCATGTGATTGAGCAGATTCGGTCAAGGCACATTAAAGGTAAGCCCAGGGAATTCGTGGCAACAAAAACAAAAGCCGGAAATCGAATCTTGCCTATCGGGAAGAAGCTGACAGAAGAGCTTAGGCAGCACTACAATAACCAGCAGCAGCATATTGCTTTGATGGGCGCCTCGTGGAAAGACTGGGGACTCGTATTTCCATCACATATAGGGACGCCCCTTCAACCAGGATATCTACAGAAAGGTGCAAAGCAGATTTTTGCAGATATTGGATTAGGCAACGAATTTACTTTCCACACTCTCCGACACACAGCTGCTTCATTCTTTATTCACCATGGTATGTCGCTGGTTGAAGTTAGTCACTATCTGGGGCATTCGTCCACGACCATCACAATAGAGTACTATGGTCATCTTGTCGAAGGCGGTTTGGAAAGAGCTCGTGCGATTCAGGACTTCAAAATGATTGACCCGAAAGAAATAGTTGATGATGTAGAAGCTGATATCTTTTCGCTTCGAAGAGCGTAGTTGATGCTTATCTGACATCATCAACACAATCAGATGCGTCCAATATTTGTCCTGCGCAGAATACGTTGCACCGACTTGCACCGATTATGGGCATGTCGCTTCAAAATGGGCCAAAAGAATGGAGAAAATCATTGAAAAACTGCTAAAAATAGCGCCCCCGGAGGGATTCGAACCCTCAACCTACTGATTCGAAGTCAGGCACTCTGTCCATTGAGCTACGGGGGCGTGGTTGGGATTATACACGAGAATCCTTCCTTGATTATTACGGAATGCAGGGTAGAATCGCTGTATTCTCTTTACAGGACCATTGAATGGACATCAAATCATTTGGCGAGCGTGTGATTGATAATCTCGAAAAGGTCATCGTTGGGAAACGTGGCGCACTGGAATTGATCGTTGTGGGGCTGTTGTGTCAGGGACATATTCTGATCGAAGATGTGCCTGGCGTGGGCAAGACGATGATGGCGCGCAGTCTGGCGCGTTCGCTGGACTGCACGTTCAGCCGCATCCAATTCACGCCCGATATGCTGCCAAGCGATGTTACAGGTGTTTCCATTTATAACCAGCAAAAAAGGGAATTCGAGTTCCGGCCCGGTCCGATCATCGGGCAGGTCATTCTTGCAGATGAGATCAATCGCGCCACGCCCAAGACTCAGGCAGCGCTACTCGAGGCGATGGAAGAACGCCAAGTGACGGTGGATGGCGTGACGCATGTTTTGCCGCGGCCGTTCATGGTGCTCGCGACGCAAAACCCAATCGAATATGAAGGCACGTTTCCGCTGCCCGAAGCGCAGTTGGATCGTTTTCTTTTGCGGGTGCGGCTTGGGTATCCGGAGCTATCAGACGAGATACGGATTCTCGACGAGCAGCGATTCCAGCACCCGATCGAGACGCTCGAAGCTGTGGCCAAAGCCAAAGAAGTGTTGGACGCCGCGGAAGAAGTCAAGAGCGTTTATCTCTCGCAAACGATCAAGCGCTACATTGCCGACCTGACGCGTCAGACGCGTCAATCGGGCGATATCTACCTCGGAGCGAGTCCGCGCGGGACGCTGGGCTTATCGCGGACTTGTCAGGCGTACGCTGCGCTGCACGGACGCGATTACGTTTTGCCGGATGACGCCAAGGATTTGGCCGTTCCCGTTTTGGCGCATCGAATCATCGTCAGCCCGGAAGCGCGCCTGCGGGAGCTTGGTGCCGACCATATCATCCAAGATATACTCCATAACACGGCTGCACCGGGTGGAAGTTTTCAGTCGCCTGCTTCGCGAGCAGGCCGAAGCAAGAAGTCAAAGTGACTGATATTTATGTCATTGCGAGGAATGGCGATCTCCCGCTGCATACGGAAGAGATGGTTTATCTTCGTTTTGACTTTTCGATAAAATGAATCCCGGACGCCTTCTTATCATCCTTTTGATTCTGGCCGGCTTGGCTGGCTCGCTGGTGGGCGGACCTTCTTTTTATTCTCACATGCTTGTATTGGGAGCCTTGATACATATTGGCGCGTGGCTTTGGACTTTTTTGGTGGCGCGTTCCTTGCGCATGGAACGTGTCTCGGATGCACGACGCGGCAGCGTTGGCGATGTCTTCAAAGAGCGGTTCGATGTCGTGAACGGAAGCCGCTTACCGGCGCTGTGGGTGGAAGTCAAGAACGCTGCGCCGATCTCCGCCGCGGGTTCGCGTCTGT
>JBJKOR010000823.1:0-14175 GCA_046707185.1 Anaerolineales bacterium
GTACGTGAGTCATGTCAGTTTGCAAATCCAATTCTTAGATGTACACAATAACGATGAAGATCAAACAGACAGTGGGCACTACAAAAACCCACGGAATGCCGAGCCAACGCGGCGGCATGAAAGCCAACAGGGCCTGGAAAGAGTTTGCCAGCGTGCCAGTAGGTTGGCTGATGATATCCGGGAAGGGATAATTTGCTTCGTTTAGATAGAAGAGAAGAGAGCCGACAATCAGACAACCGTTAAGCGCACCCAGCACTGCGCCAAGAACGACTTCCTGAACTTGTTCGCGTCTCGCCTTGGCTGCCAGGTGCGGGACCATGCCGACCGTTTGATAGCCAAAGAAAGCCAGAAAAAGCACAACGGCGAAGCGTATCCAGAATAACGTGCTGCTGGCGATGGGGAGAGCTTCCACCGGAGGAAGGTACTGACGTACGATCACGTTGGCTGCAACCGCGGTCAGTATTGAAAAAGTTACAATCAATTCCTTGACCCATCCGCGCATTCCGCCGATGATGGCGAACAGGATTACGAAAATCCAAAAGAGATAGAAGAGGCTTACCATAGGCGTTGTCCTCCTAATCGCAGGATTTGTCCCGCGATGGCTTGCGCGGCTTGCGGTTGAGAGAGCGACTTCATGGCCTTGCTCATGGCTTGTCGTTTGAGCGGGTTTGCGAGAAGGTCCTTGATGATCTTAATGAGATCATGCTTCAACATTTCGTCTCTGACGATGACCGCCGCGCCGCGCTGCGCCAAATAATCCGCGTTGACTTTTTGATAGCGCCATGCGTGCGGATACGGTACGAGAATGGCAGGCAGGCTGAAGATGGGAAACTCACCTAACGTCGACGCGCCCGCGCGTGAGATGACAAGGTCTGCAGAGGCAAGCGCCGCGCCCATTTCCTCGTGAAGATAGGGGAAGGCATGATAGCGGCTTTGCTGCTCGGATGTCAAACCGGCGCGCGCGGCTGCGACAACTTCCCAGTCCAATTGCCCGCTGATATGAATGACCTGTGCCATCTCGAGCAAAACAGGCAGGTTCGGGACGATGGCTTCGTTGATCGAACGCGCTCCTTTGCTCCCGCCGAAGACCAGGAGTACAGGTGAGACGTCATCGAGATTCAGCGTGGCGCGGGCCTTTTGTTTCGTCCACGCTGCCAGGTCGGTGCGAAGCGGATAACCGGTCACGGTCACTTTCTTCGAGAAGAACTTTTGTGAATCCGAAGCTGTGACTGCAATGGCATCGGCAAAGCGCGCCAACGATTTCAACGCCAGCGCCGGTTCGATATCCGGTACGTAAAGCAAGGTTGGAATCTTCCTTCCGGCGAATGCCATCGGCCCGGCGACAAAGCCGCCGGTGAAAAACAAAACGTCAGGGTTGAATTCGCGAAGAATATTCATGGAGGCTCTGACGCCGCGCACCAATGTGACCAGATTGCGCGACAGGGCGCGCAGGCCCACGCCGTGCAGGCCGGCAGCAGGGATGGTTTGAAAAGGGATGCCTGTCCGTTTCACAAGTCCTTCTTCCATGCCGCCTTCACCACCAATCCAGAGGGTTTGAAGGTCGGAAGGTTTGAAGGTTGGAAGGTTGTCAACTTTTGAACCTGTGACATGCCAACTTGCCAACGCTTCATGAACGGCGAGAGCGGGGTACACGCCGCCGCCGGTTCCACCCGCGCAAATCAAGAGTCTCACTGGATGTTCTCCGTTCTTCATCTGGTGAAGAGTCCGTGATCACGCCTTTCTGGCGTGAGATGTTCATCAAAATTCCAATCGATGCAAGCGATGAAACGAGGTTCGATCCGCCCGCGCTGACAAAGGGCAGGGCATCGCCTGAGAATGGAATCAACCCCACCATTACCGACATATTGATCGCTGCCTGAATGCCAATCGAGATTACCAAACCCGATGCGATCAATGTGCCGAGCATATCGGGCGCACGGCGGGCGATTACAAAGCCGCGCCAAATCAGAAAGGCATAGAGAACGATCAGAACCACCGCACCAAACAAACCCAGTTCTTCGACGATTACTGCGAAAATGCTGTCGGTGGGAGGCACGGGCAGTCCGGTCACTTTTGCCTGACTGCGTCCGATTCCAACCCCAAACCATCCGCCGTTGACGATCGCTTCGAACGAGCGCTGAACGTGATACGATGCCTGTGTTGGATCTTTGAGTTCGGCCAGGTAGGCCGCGACGCGTGCGCGTCCGGTTGGGTTGACGTGGACCACAGCCCATCCGACGCCGACGGCGATCACCAACAGGATGGCGATCTGCTTCAAGTCGCCGCCTGCTAGGAAAAACAACAAGCCTCCCAACAACAATACCATCGCGGCAGTGCTCAGGTCCGGTTGCTGATAAATGAGACCGCCGATGATACCCAGGATCACGCTCAGCGGAATCATGCCGAAGGTCACATCGTGAATGACCTGACGCTTGGCATATAACCATACCGATAAATACAAAATGGTAGCCACCTTTGCCATTTCGGAGGGTTGGAAGGAGCCTTCGAATAAATACCGGCGCGCACCCAAGAGAACTTCATTGGCGAGCAATACCGCAACCAACAAACCGATGGTCAGTGCCATGGCGGGAAGAACCAGCTTGCGCCAATGATGATAATCGAAGCGCGAGAGCAAATAGGCTGCCAGAATTCCAATGGCCAGCCAGAGCAGTTGATGCTCGAACATGTACGTTGCCGAACCATATTCGAGCAGTGAATAGTCCCAGGAGGCTGAAAACATCATCACCAGGCCAAAGATGACCAGCGCGATCAGCACAGCCAACAGCGGTAAATCCACCGTGCGTTTGCGCGCCTCGGATTTTTGAGCTGATTGCTCCTCGATAAACGGTTTTTCCCTTACGAAAGTCTCTGCACCCATAAGCGGTACTTCTCTCCTCGTTCTTCGAAATCTTTGAACTCATCGAAACTGGTGCCTCCCGGCGAAAGCAAAACCACATCGCCAGATTCTGCGACTTCATTGGCCTTGATGACTGCATCCTGCAAACGCTCGACGCGGTCCATGGTCAACGGTCTTTCCGCGCTCGAAGCAGCTACCGCTTTCTCGATCTTTCCTGCGGCCTCGCCGAACAGCACCACATGATCCACGCGCTGACGAATGAGATTCGCCAGATCGTCCCACGGTAAATCTTTATCGCGTCCGCCGAGCAAAAGCACAATCGGTTCATCGAATGAGCGGATGTCTGCTATCGTTCTCTCTGGCGCGGTGGCGATGGAGTCGTTGTACCAACGCACGCCGCGCAATTCGCGAACCAATTCCAAACGATGTGGCGCACCACGAAAGTCTTCGGCGGCAGTCAACATGGCATCTAAAGGAAAACCAGCCGCGTGTCCAATGGCGAACGCCGCGAGGATATTGCTTACATTGTGATCCCCGCGCAATTGAATCTGCTCGCGGCGCAGAAGCGGAATATCCACGCGGTGATCGTAAAGATATAGGATGCCATCGTCAAAATACGTGCCTTCAGCATCTTCTTCCATTTTGCTGAAGCCGAATGAATGCAGTTTGCCTTTGACTTTGTCCCGCAGATTCCACGCACCAGCATCGTCGCGGCCCAGCACGGCAATATCCTTGGGTGACTGAAACTCAAGGATGCGCGCTTTGGCGGCCGTATATGCTTCCATCGTGCCGTGACGGTCCAGATGATTGGGAGTGATGTTCAGGATCGCGGCTACGTTGGGCGAGATGGTCATCTGCTCCAACTGAAAGCTCGAGATTTCGAGGATGGCAAGATCGGTGGGTTTCATTTCATCCACGTAATTGATCAACGGATCGCCGATGTTGCCGCCGATATATGCCCGGTCACCGTAAGCATCTTTTGCCATTTGTCCAACGAGCGTAGTCGTGGTCGTCTTGCCTGCGGAACCGGTGATGCCAATTGTTTTGCATGGCACGGCTTCCATAAAAATCTGCGTATCATTGGAAATGGGGATACCGCGCCGGGCTGCCTCTTGAACGATGGGGAGGATGAGCGGTACGCCACCGGAAAGGCACAACATATCTGCGCGGTCAAGAAGCTCGACAGGGTGGCCGCCCAAAGCCCATTGAATCGGCAGGCCACCCTGCGACCCAAGGGAGTGTCGAAGGGTCTCGCGCACGGAAGCGAGCTCGGCCTCGGAACGTTTATCGCTCAGGGTCACAAGTGCGCTGTGTTTGGCCAGCCAGCGCGCCAGAGCAACGCCTTGCCGGGCGGCCCCGAGAATTACCACGCGTTTGTCTTTCCAAACTGTATCCATAGTCTCACAAAATTACGATTTGTGTTTTTTATCTATATCAAAGCCAAACCAACGCCGACCATCGCGGCCAGCAAACCAATCAACCAAAATCTCTGTACGACTTGCGTTTCGCTCCAGCCAAGCAATTCGAAATGCAAATGAACAGGTGCCATCTTGAAGAAGCGCTTACCTTTTGTGATCTTAAAATATCCAATTTGAATCACTACGCTGATCATCTCGCTGAGCGGGATGATGGCGATGATCGGCAAAACAGCCCATTGACCGGTCATCAAAGCTACAACGGCCAGCGTCGAGCCGAGCGCCAACGAACCCGTATCGCCCATAATCAGTTGTGCGGGATGGACGTTGAACCATAGAAAACCGAACAGCGCACCCACCAGCGTGAAGCCGTAGCGGGCGAGATAGACTTGATGTTGAAATAAAGCGATCATGGCGTATGCGGCAAAAGCTGTGGCGGAGATCAAACCGGCCAGACCGTCCAGTCCATCTGTAAAGTTGACCGCGTTGGAAAAGCCAACGATGATGAATGCCGCAATCGGCACGTACCACCAGCCGAGATCGAAAACGCCGTGAATGCCAGGGACGATGAGATCGGGCGAGCCGAGCATGTATTTCAATACGACCGCCGTACCCACGCCCATAACAACTTGAAAGAGAAACTTGGTTCGGGCGCGCATTCCCTCGCCTTTGCGTTTGCCGCGGATGCCTTCCCAATCGTCGACCATCCCAAGCGCAGCGTAACCGACCATGACGATCATCGGGACCAGAACCGACCGTCCAACGCCATTTTGCTTGAAGCCAATCAAGGCCACAGCGTTGAGTAAAACTGTTAGCAGTAGAACCGGCGCGATGACCATTACACCACCCATGGTGGGAGTTCCCATTTTGATGGCATGATGACTTGGTTCTTCCACGCGGATGATCTTGCCGATTTTGAAATGGCGCAAGATGCGAAGAAGCGGTCCGCCCCAAATGACCGTCATCATGAACGATAGTGCCGCAAGGCTCAGTGCCAGGGAAGTTTCTCTGGTCATGATTGCACCTCAAGCGCAGCAATGATATTTTCCATGTGCAAGCCATGCGACCCTTTGACCAACACTGCATCCTCCTTTGCCAGGTTTTGTTGCAACCAATCGGTGATTGGCCCGGCTGTTTCGAATTCCATAATGTTAGCAAGCTTCCTTCCGGTACGACGGGCAGCCTCGGCATAGATATGGGCGCGCGTGCCATACGTAATCAAGATGTTGGCGACTTGTGCGGCACGCAATCCGACCATTTCATGTCCCTGTCGTTCGTAGGGGCCAAGTTCCAGCATATCGCCCAGAACTGCGATCTTGCGCGAACCACCCAGTTCGTTCAATAGATTCAATGATGCTAACATGGATTCGGGGGAAGCGTTGTAGGTGTCATCCAATATTAACGCGCCGGATGCGGAACGAACGGCGACTAATCGCAATTGCGAGTTGCCCTCATGCAGCCCTTCCAGGATTTCCTGCCAGGTCAGGCCTTCGATCAAACCCACCGCGGCGGCGCGCAGCGCAGTTTCCACAGAATGCCTACCAATCATGGGAACACGAAGATGCATGGTTTCATGCTTGTAATGCAATTGGAAGCGAATGCCATCCAGTCCCAGCCCTTCCACATGATCCGCCCACAGGTTCGATTCGGGCGACAGGCCGTAGAAGAAGACGCGCGCTTTGGTCTTCTCTTCCATTTTGCGAACCCACGGATCATCGAAATTCAGGATGGCTGTGCCTTCCGGTGACGGTGGAAGAGCCTGAACAAGTTCGGACTTGCCGAGGAAGATACTCTCTTGCGAACCGGCGCGTTCCGCATGGACGGTTCCGATGTTACTGACCACGCCGACTTGCGGAAGGGCGATATCACAGAGGAGAGCAATTTCGCCTGGAACGTAGAACCCCATTTCTAGGACAGCCCGTTCATATCCGGGTCCGAGGCGGAGCATCGTTAAAGGAAGCCCAATCTCGTTGTTTAGATTTCCCCGGTTCTTCAAGGTGCGGTATCTCTGGCTGAGTACTTGGGCGACAACTTCCTTCGTTGTGGATTTGCCAACACTGCCGGTAATCCCGATCACGCGCAGGTTCAACTTGCGCCGCCAGAAGCGCGCAATTTGTTGCAGTGCAGTTACGGTGTTGTCCACACGAAGGCAGAGGGGAGGAGTCAGGTCGAGGCTGGATGCGTTCGATGGAGCACTGCGCAGGTCGAGGGTCCGGAAAGAAGCGTTTACATCATGTTGGATTAAAGCAAAAGATGCCCCGTTTTTGAATGCACCTTCGATGAAATCGTGGCCGTCCATTCGTTCGCCGGGAATGGCAACGAACAAGGAGCCGGGAATGACTTGTCGCGAGTCGATTGCCGCCTCCGTGATGACAGCGCGTGCATCCAGGTGGTTATTGGTCAGAGCTTCGATTGCATCGGCAAGAGTAAGCATCTCTCAAATCTTTGATTAAGGCATGGCAACTTGATTGCGAATATTATCGGGCGGAATATCGAGCAGGAGGATGACTTTTTTGGTGACCTGCGCAAAGACTGGCGCGGCCGTTTCCGAACCCCAAATGGAGGTGGTTGGTTTTTGGAGCCAGACATAAATCATAAAGCGCGGATCATCGATCGGCCCCCATCCAATGAACGAAGCGTTTGTATTGGTCGGATCGTAACCGCCGTCGATCGGGATCTGTGCGGTGCCGGTTTTTCCGGCAATGCGATAACCCGGTACGATGGCCTGCGAGGCTTCATTTTCGATGGATGTCGCCAGCATTTGATCCAGGGTTTGAGCTGTGCTCGCCGATATGGGCGAACCAGAGTATTGTGCAGGCACGTTGAACTGCCTGCCATCACGCACCATGGCATATAGAACGTGAGGCGTAACCATGCGGCCATGGTTGGCAATCGCAGAGGCGGCCATCATGACTTGAATTGGTGTTGCGGCGACGCCTTGACCGAAAGCATTGGTGCCGAGATCCGCTGGATACCAATCTGAGTCACCCGGAACTTTCAAGCGGCCTGCGGCTTCATCAGCCAGATCGATGCCGGTCAAATGCCCGATCCCGAAGCGATTCATGTAGGCATAGAAGTTTTTCGATCCCATCTGAGAAGCCACCCAGGCCATGCAGACGTTGAGCGAATTCTGAATGCAGCCCAGCATATTTTGCAATCCCCAAGCCTGATCATTCCAATTATGGATGGTTACGCCTCCGATCAAGAAGATCCCTGTGTCCAGAAAAGTCGTGGAAGGCTTGACCGTGTTGTCGTCCAATGCGGCGGCCATGGTCATGATTTTCATCACCGAACCGGGTTCATACGGCATACTCACGGCAGGATTGAAGTCGCTGGCGTTGTGGTAAATGCTTTGATAATTCCAGAATTGATTTAAATCCATGCGTGGTGTGGACGCCATGGCCAGGATTTCTCCATTGCGCGGATCCATGACCACAATGGTCCCGCCTTGTGCGCCATACTTTGTAAGTGAAGCATCGAGGATTTGTTCGGTGGCTGCTTGCAGGTCGCGGTTGAGCGTTAAGATCAAGTTCGTGCCATTTGGCACCTGAGGAATATCGGCAGCCTTATTGGGATCAACCGGCACTTTCATTTGAATCGGGGCGCCAGCCAGCACATCGTTATACTTTTCTTCGATGCCGAAATAGCCGCGTCCTTCGCGGCTTACAAAACCAATCACATTGGAAGCCAACGAGCCTTCGGGATAATTCCGCTCGGGATGCGGTGTGAATTGGAGACCCGAAAGTTTGCTTTGTTGGCCAGATAGCGTTTGTGCGTCAGTGTTTTTCTTTAATTGTTCCAACGCAAGGGCTTTATCGGCGTCGACATAATTTGCAAGGACCAGATAATTGAGATTGCTTGGCGGGTTCGCCATCAGATTGTAAAGATTATTGGGATTCAAACCAAGCTCTGATCCAACTGCGTTGGCAATAGCCTGTTTATCCTTGATATTTTTCAAATCCACGCCAATTTCATAGACGGTTTTATTACCGGCCAACAAGTGACCGTCCCGGTCGTAGATCAAACCGCGTTCGGGATAATACGTTTGAATCGTTTCGGCGCTTTGCGCGGCCCATAATCGGAATGTGTTTGCTTCCGGGCTGGTCTGGATGCGGACAATTTGAAAGACGATGGCAAATCCTACAAAAGCTAGCACTCCAGCCAATACGGAAGAGCGCCAGGCATATTGCGCTCTCATTGCGAGGCTCCCGTCATGGTGATGGATATTGGTGCACGAAGCTGTTGATTGAACCAATCCAGCAGTGATTGGGTATATTCGGGTTGGACTGAAAGCACGCTCGGCTGTAGGGATGGTGCGGATACAAGGCTGACCGGCGCTGGTGGAACATAGCCCGGGACGATAATGAACTGCACCTGATTGGATTGGATCGGCTGGTAGTCCAACGCAAGCGCGCGAGCTTCCATTGTGCTATTGGACATCGAGGATGCAATTTGGGATTCCAGATTGGCGTTGGAGAGTTGGACCTGGTTGATTTCAGCGTTCAAGTTCTGGATATCGCGCCCGGTGATGGCGGCATGCGCACTTACATCCAAATAAAGTGCGGCAATCATGGTCAAGCCCATGATGATCAGCAGAAAGCCGCTGATCCATTGGCGCTGGATTCGCCAGGGAGCTTGTTTATATGCATAATGGATAACATCAATAGTTCGTATCATAGTTTCTCTGCTACTCTTAATTTGGCACTGCGCGCCCGTGGGTTTGATACGATTTCTTCTTTGATGGGCGTGATGGGTTTTCGATTGTTCTCTTTCAGCGTTGCCTTGCGTTCGACTTCATAAATCTTTTCATATGGCGGATTGATTTGATCCTTGCTTTGATTGCGAAAAAAATCTTTGACAATCCGATCTTCCAACGAATGGAAGGAAATTACGGCGAGTCTTCCTCCGGGACGAAGAGCCTGCATCGCACGCGGCAAGGTTTGTTCCAAGGCTGACAATTCATCGTTCACGGCGATTCGAATCGCCTGGAACGTTCGCGTTGCCGGATGAACCCGGCTGTGACCCGGATATGCTTTTTTTACGATCTCAGCCAATTGCTGCGTTGTGGTTATTGGCCGCGCTTGAACGATCATCTTTGCGATCTTTCTCGATCGAGGCTCCTCTCCATATTTGAAGAGCAGGTTGGCGAGATCCGCCTCGGGCGTAGTGTTGATGAGTTGGGCGGCAGTCAGGCCAAGGTCCGGATTGAAGCGCATATCGAGAGGCGCATCCGCCTGGAACGAGAAGCCGCGCTTGGGAGTATCCAACTGCATCGAAGAGACGCCGAGGTCGATCACGATCCCATCCACTGCGTCCCATCCGAGGCTTTGCATTTTCTCGAGCATGGATAGATAGGAGGCTTGCGCCAGGATGACGCGCTGTCCGTAAGGAGCCAAGGTCTCACGGGCGAGCGCTAATGCTTGTGGGTCGAGATCAAAGCCAAGCAAGCATCCATCCGGCGAGCAAGCCTCCAAAATCCCGCGGGCGTGTCCGCCCGCACCAATTGTCCCGTCGATGTACCGTCCCGGACTTCTGGGTCGTAACGCGTGTATAATCTCTTGGTAAAGTACAGGTTTGTGCGATGTAGTCATAATCGCAGTAACAACGATTTGATTCGTTGTTACGATTTTGCTGAAAGGTTCAATGCGGCGAAGCGCTGATTGTTCGCCTCGGTATTCTGAAGCTGTTTCATTTGTTCGTCCCAAGCTGCGGGCGTCCAGATTTCGAAATACTCGCCTTGTCCGGCAACGATGGCCTCGCTGGTGAGATTTGCGAACGTTCGCAGATTTTGCGGTACGAGGATGCGTCCGACTTTATCCGTCTCGACAGGATATGCGTTGGAGAAAATCAAACGGCGCAGGAGGCGAGCATTTGGATCAGCCATGTTCATGGCGTTGATGCTGTTGTACACTTGCTGGAAATACACACTGGTCATGACCATCAAGCAAGGATCGAAACTTTGCGTGATGTAGGCACCGCCATCCAGCAGTTCATCACGAAAGCGCGCCGGAACCATCAGGCGGCCCTTTTCATCGAGGTTGTGCTGGAATTGACCTAAGAACATTTGTGCTAAGTCCTTATTAATAGCAGAACGCCGGTATTCCGGCGTCTTCCACTTCTTACCATTTTCTCCCACATTGTACATCGTTTGTGGTAGGATTTCAAGTCTTTTTTTGATTAATTACCACTTTCATAGGTCCCTTGTCTGATTGCGTATGGAAAAATTTCCCACATTTTCCCTCTCGGAAGCATCCCGTTGGAAAGATTACGAATTGCTCGATAGCGGCGATGGCTTGAAGCTCGAACGCTTCGGACCTTATACGTTTATCCGGCCCGAAGTTCAGGCCATGTGGCGGCGAACATTATCTGAAAAGAATTGGTCAGATGCTGATGCTGAGTTTCAATCAACAAGCGAAGAAAGCGGCGGGCATTGGATGTTAAAGAAAAAAATTCCCGAACGTTGGGAAATGAAATATCCTTCTCTCCATCTCCCCCTAAATTCGGAGAATTTGGAAGGAGAGAAAGAGAGGGGCAGGGCGATCCGCTTTTGGGCGATGACGACTCATGGCCGTCATCTCGGGGTTTTTCCTGAAACCGCTTCGCATTGGGACTTTATGGCGGACTCTGTCCGAAAAGCAAATCTACACCCTGAGCGTAGTCGAAGGGACCCCGTGAAAGTTCTCAACCTATTTGGTTATACAGGCTTGGCGTCTCTGGTCGCGGCAGAGGCAGGCGCGCAAGTGACGCATGTGGACGCCTCCAAGAAATCCGTGGCTTGGGCGCGGGAGAATCAAGTTTTATCAGGCTTGGACGATAAACCGATTCGCTGGATCGTCGATGATGCACTCAAGTTCGTTCAACGCGAAGGCCGCCGCAACGCACAATATGACGGCATCATTCTCGACCCGCCGAAGTTCGGGCGCGGCCCCAAAGGCGAGGTATGGGAAGTATATAAATCGTTGCCGAATTTATTGGAATCATGCCGCGCCGTGCTGAGCGATAAACCTCTGTTCTTGATTGTTACTGTGTACGCAGTCAAAGCTTCCGCCATCCATCTCGGTCAGGCCTTGCAGGATGTGATGTCGAAATATGATGGCAGTATCAAGAGTGGGGAGTTGGTGACGCGCGAAAAATCTGCCGGTCGATTGTTATCACAGGCGGTGTTTGCACGTTGGTCGAAATAATCAGAGCACAATCGTCAGATAAAAAACATCCCGGCTGAAATCTCAGTCAGGATGTTCCATAATCTATATGCTGCGTTTCGTAGTTTCTCTTTTTACCGTCTGCCTTCGCGTTTGAGACCGGACCTCCTGTTTCACAAGTTCGCGCTTGCTGACAAATTGCGGAGTGATCCGCAGGGTTTCCGCCTGGTGTTTCAAAGCTGATCGTATGATGAGTTCCATGAAACCCTGATGTCCCATGGGATCGTTCATCAAGCAGAAATCGGCGGAGCCTGCATCGGCAGGTGGATAGAAGATGCCGCAGTTGGGATTGATCTCGAGCATATAGAATTCGCCGTCCCCACCGAGGCGAAAATCGCAGCGGGCATATCCGTTGCCTTTGAGCGCTTGAAAGATTTTGACGGTGTATTCTCGCAAACGTTTTTCATAGTTGGGATCGGTCACAACGGCAACGCTCATCTTCTCGTAATCGACCCACTTGAGATCGTAGTGCTTGAACGTTTCACCATCCGGGAAAATAAACTCGACCGGCTTGAATGAAATCGTGCTCGCGGGATCATCCGGGTTTTCCGCGACGAGGCAGGTAAATTCACGGCCTTCGATGAACTCTTCGATCAACGCACGGCCATCGTCTTCCATGGTGATCGCGGCTTGAGCCTTTAGCTCTTCCAGGTTCGTTACACGCGACTCTTTACGGATGCCAAAACTGGCATATCCATGCGGAGGTTTGACCAGCATCGGGAAACGCAAGGTGCGCGCCGCGCGTTCAACATCCGCCATCGATTTAACAAACGTGGAGGCAGGCGTCGGCACACACCGACGCGTGCGGCAGCACGCTTCATCTCCTGCCGTGTTGGATCAAAGAAGGATGAATCCGCGCCCGTAAAAGCTGCGCCGAGTTTTTCCATCGTTTTGACCAATTGAATGCCGGAGACTGGTTCATCGGGTGTGCCATCGCAAAGATTGAGGAACACATCCGCACCGTCATCCATTAGGGACCTGATTTGATCTTCTACATCATGCGGCTGTAGAACGTGATGCCGCCATTGTTTGCCTTCCATGTATGATGATGGATCATACGGGGGATCATTTTCTTCAGCGACACTGCTCAAAACACAAATGTACATTTCATAGCTCTCTTCGTTGATCGAATCAATGGCTGATGTTGATTGATGATTGTTGATTCGATTAAGTTCATCTTGCTTATCGTTTTTTGTATATTACCGCCATATATAGAAATATACAAGGTTTTAGGGCTATATGTAGGCTTAAAATATTCTATTCAATGAACGTTTATTGAATGGTTATCTTCCAGAACAAGTTTGCTTTGCTTGCAACTCTTTTGCATTCGATGGATTGGTTTATCTTGGTTGAATAAAATACCGGCTTCATCATGAGGTCGAGTATCATATATCGTTGATGGATTAGTGAAAGGAATTTTACCGATCGTTTTGGCGATGAGTGATGCAAAACATGACTTACTATTCCAACAACGACTCACGCTTCGACCACACTTTCTGTCTCTGGAATATTCTTCACACTTCAAAACCTGACCTTATGCTTTTCCTCAAGCAGGTTGAAAGCACGTGCCGTTTCTTGCTTTTTGCTCTTTATATCCCAATGGAGCGACTCACCCAGCACATCGCAAATCTCACTGACAGAATCACGCGTCAATTTTCCAAGCATTGCCAACATAGAGCGCCGCAGGAGGAAATCGTCGAGATGAATCACTTTTTCACGTTGAGCAATAAATTCGATCTCGCGGCGGCTATATATCGGCAACGAATCAAGCGCCACATCCGGTGCGCGGCTGATATACGCGATGATCTCTTCGACACGCGTTCCATATCGGTCAAACAGAACTTGAATTCGCTCCGCTGGCAAACCCGTCCCTGCCGCTATCCTGTCTATCTTTCGTTTGACTTCTTCTGGTGAAGATGGATAACCGCGTCCGCCGCCGATGGGCAATGAGCGCGTATCTTTCTGCCGCGTTTTGCCGAGGAACTCCAATGCCTTATCCGTAACCTGCTCCGAAAAGGCGCGGAAGGAAGTCCACTTGCCGCCGACCAATGAATACACAGGAAAATTCAATCCGGTCCGATCGCCGCTGACAACTTGAATTTCGTGATCGCGCGTAATCTGTCCTGTTGTCTTTGCGTTGCTTGCTGCCAATGGCCGGACACCGCTAAAGCGATAAACAATATTTTCACGCGTAACTTTGATGGACGGGAAAACGCGGGCGATCATTTCCAGGAAATAATCCACTTCCGCTTCCGTGCAATCGGCTTCATCAGGATTTTCAAGTTCAATATCAGAGGTACCGACCAACACGCGATCATATAATGGAAAGATCAAAACGATTCTGCCATCTTTGTTCTCGAAGAAGAACTCATTATCGCCGATCGCTTGTCGAAGTTCGGGATGGTCGAGGACGAGGTGCGATCCTTTGGTCCCGCCGATGAAATGGGTCGCAAGCCCGATGCTCCGATTCGCAAAGTCAATCCACGGCCCGGCGGCGTTGATTACCAGACGAGGTTTCACTTCGTAAACGGAATCCGTCAATTCGTCACGGAGAAGAAGCGTATCGCTTTTCCCGCTAACGAGGCTCATGTAATTAATGGCATGGGCATTTGGGTTGTCTGCTTCTGCATCCAGGATGAGTTCAATGCCGAGTCGTTCCGGTTGGAGAATCGCGCCATCATAATACGTCGCCGTGTTGATG
>JBJKOR010000824.1:0-12434 GCA_046707185.1 Anaerolineales bacterium
AAAAGTTATGATAAACTTTTTTAGGCCGATTTGATCCGGTCGGCCAAATTTATTTTTTCGAAGGGATGATATGTCAGAGACAATCACCATTGGCATGGCTCGGATGCATGCAGAATTTGGGGAGCGGCGCGACTTCCTTCCAGAGTTTGTGGCGCGCCTAGTTCGTCGTGGGGCAAAGGTCGTTCTCGAATATGGTTATGGCTCAGGGATGGGACTCACCGAGGAAGATTACAGGTCCGCTGCACCAAAGATTCAATTCAAGGCTCACGAGGAAATTTACAAGCAGGAATATGTCCTGGTCGTGCGCTGCCCGTCTGAAGATAAACTGCGTCTTTTGAACAAAGGTGCCACATTAATATCGATGCTGCACTTTCCCACTCGCCCGCAGCGCGTGGAACTCCTGCGCTCGCTGGGCGTGGAAGCCATCTCACTGGATTCACTCAAAGATGATAATGGCCGTCGTCTGGTGGAAAACCTGAAGTCTGTGGCATGGAACGGCCTGGAGGTGGGATTCCAGGTACTGCGGCGTACTTATCCCGCGCCCGGAATGGAGGGCATGAACCGGTATCCCATCCATGCCACGATTATGGGTGTGGGAGCTGTGGGCGGCCACGCCGTCCAACCCGCCAGCCGATACGGAGACCTGCAGCTCTGGAACTTGTTGGCAAAACGCGGCGTACCCGGCGTGCAGGTGACGGCGGTGGATTATGATGTAGTAAACCACGAGAAAGCCATGCGTCAGATCCTTCGCCACACGGATATTCTTGCGGATGCGACTCAGAGGCCGGATTCGAGCAAGGTCGTCATTCCCAATGAATGGATCGGCTGGATGCCCGAACACGCCGTGCTCGTGGATCTTTCTGTCGATCCCTACAATTTCGAGGTTGATCCGCCCGAAGTAAAAGGTATCGAAGGTATCCCCGAAGGGAATTTGGATCAGTATGTGTTCACGCCCAATGATCCGGCATACGAGCGCATTCCCGCACAAATATCCACCCAAAACCGTCGGCATGTCGTTTCATGTTACTCCTGGCCGGGCATCCATCCCAAGGAATGCATGGAACTCTATGGCAATCAGTTGCGTCCGGTCATGCGCGTGCTGCTCGAAAAAAACGGGGTGAAAAACATCAACTCAAAAGGCTTCTTTTTCGAGCGCGCGATTGCGCGCGCCACACTCTCTCATTGGAAAGGTTCGGAGGCATCCGAATTTATCACGACCAGGGTCAAACGACCAGAAAAGAGGAATGAAGAATGAACCTGCCAAAATCCATCGGTTTCCCTCGTATGCGACAGGAACCCGGCGAAAAACGTGTGTTTCTCCCGGAGTTCATCCAATTCATTGCAAGCCTGGGAGCCAAAATATGTATCGAGGAAGGATATGGCTCGCGATCGGGATTCACCTTTGAAGATTATAAACGCGCCAATCCGAACGTATTCCTATGCAGCCGTGAACAGGCCTTTCAGGAGGATGTGGTCTTGATTCTACGTTCGCCCAAGCCGGATGAATTCCCGCTCGTAAAACGCGGCACTACTCTCATTTCCATGCTGCACTATCCCACCCGTCCCAAACGCGTTGCCCGCTTGCAGGAATTGGGCATCAACGCCATCTCGCTCGACAGCATCACAAACGATAACGATCTTCGCATGGTCGAGAACATGAAGGCCGTGGCATGGAATGGCCTCGAAGCGGCATTCGACTGGCTCGAAAAAGACTGGCCCGAATTGGTTCGCCCGGATAAAAAACCGATCAACGTGCTGATCCTGGGAACCGGAATGGTGGGCAAACACGCCATCGAAGCCGCGACCAAGTTGGGCAACGTGGAACGGAACAACGAACATATCGCTTCGAACGGACCCGGAGCGGTCGCGCTTTCGATTGGCAGAAACATCGCATCGAATCCCGTCACGATGAAAACGCTGATGGAGCAGGCGGATATCCTGGTGGACGCCACTCAACGGCGCGACCCGTCCCGTCCTGTAATCCCCAACGAATGGATCGCCTGGCTTCCCAAACATGCCGTACTCGTAGATTTGGCAGTCGATCCATACACGCTCGACGCTGACCCGCCAGTAGTGCGCGGCATCGAAGGCATCCCGCAAGGAAATCTGGATCAATATCTCTTTCCCGCTGACGATCCCAAATGGGACTCGATGGTGCCGGAATCGATCCCATCCAAAAACCGGCGCACAACCGTCACTTGTTATTCGTGGCCGGGGGTTCACCCCGAAGCGTGTATGGTGCATTATGCACAGCAACTCGAACCTTTCATGGAAGTGCTTTTTGAAACGGGTTACAAAAACCTGTCGTCGAGTGGCCTGTACTTTGAACGCGCTCTGTACCGCGCCACTTTGAAAGCATGGCTCAAAGAAGAGACCCCAAATTCGATATCCGCCATCCAAGTTTCGGAAGAGGATTAGAACAAGGCTCGTTTCCTTTGGCGGAATAGACAAATAATTCATAAAAAATTAATGCAAATTACCCTTGCATTGTTGGAAGAAATATAGTAATATTTTGCTTGGCAAGCGCTAGGGTGCCCCCCTCACCCTGGCGCTTGCCATTTAATTTCTTATGTGGAATAAGTTTTATGGAACATCAACCACCCGTCAGCCTGGCATTGGATAAACTTGAAATAGCGCACAAAGTCTTCCGTCATTCAGGACAAATCAAGTCAGTGGAACAGGCCGCGTCCGAACGCGGTCAACGCGTCGAGCAGGTTGTCCGCAGTATTCTGTTTCGATTATCGGAAAACGATTATTTGATGGTGCTGGTCGCAGGCCCAAAACAAATTTCATGGAAGGCCTTGCGAAAATATGCGGGACAATCGCGCCTGACAATGGCCAGCGAAGAGGAAGTTTTATCCGTCACCGGCTATCGCATCGGGACGGTTTCGCCGTTTGGTCTGCCGCGCCCGCTCCGGGTCTTGATCGACCCGAGCGTGTTGAATGAGGAAGAAATTTCGCTTGGCTCGGGGACGCGCAATGTCGGCATCATCATGAAGAGCGCAGACCTGCGCCGTGTCTTGAGCGAGGCGGAAATTGTTTCCCTGGTCGAGTCATAAACGAATTTTTATATCAATGTTCAAATTGCCGTTATTCGCTATATAATCGAAGTGCGAATTTATCTTCAGTTACAAAGAGTCTCCCATGCATATTCTTGTTACAAACGATGATGGTGTTCAAGCTCCTGGATTACTGGCTCTTGCGCAGGAAATGCGCAAGCTCGGACGTGTGACTGTGTTTGCGCCCGATCACAACTGGTCCGCTTCAGGACACGTGAAGACGCTGGATCGGCCCCTGCGCGTGCGGGAGACGGCGCTGGCCGATGGTTCCGCGGCTTTTATGTCAGATGGCGCGCCTTCCGATTGCGTGGCGCTGCCGCTGCTCGGCCTTACGGATGCGGTTGACATCGTGGTTTCGGGCATCAATCCTTATGCAAATATCAGCCACGACGTGACCTATTCCGGCACAGTCACCGCTGCGATGGAGGCCGTGATCAGCGACGTGAAAGGTGTCGCCGTCTCGCTGAATTCGCCAGATGGATTCAAGGGGCCGCTCGATTATTCGACCGCGGCCATTGTGGGACGCCGCGTGGTCGAGAAAGTAATGGCTGACGGATTGCCCGAGGGCGTGGTGTTGAATGTCAATGTGCCGTATCTCAAAGAAAATGAACTCAAAGGGTATATGATCACGCGCCAGGGACTGCGCGTCTACCGTGACGCGCTCGATCAACGTATTGACCCGCGCGGGCGGCCGTATTATTGGATCGGCGGCGAAGCCCCAACCGGCGTGGACGAACCCGGTACCGACTTCGGCGCGTTGACCGAAGGCTATGTTTCCGTCACGCCCTTGCAATTGGATTTGACGAATTACAAAGCGATGGATGTGCTGAAGAAATGGGAATTTTGATTATCGTAGGGACATAGCGAGATAAGCGACCGCAAAAGTCCTTGAAAATTTTCGCAGGTTGAACTTGATGCGATTGATTCGAACTTGAAAGGATAGCTATGGAATTCCTGAAAAAGATTTTTAGCAGCATGCCCACAAGCCATAGGGAAAAGTATTATGTTTTCCAGGTGAAATGCAATCGCTGTGGCGAAATTCTCGAGGGGCGTGTCGATTTGTATAATGATCTCAGCGCAGAATATGAAGGCGCTAATGCGGTCTATTTCGGGCGCAAAGTGTTGATGAGCTCCGGCGGTCAATGCTTTCAGCAAATCGAAGTGGAATTGAAGTTCGACGGGCTGAAGCATTTGATCCAGAAGCACGCACAAGGCGGAACGTTTGTTTGACGGATGTCATTGCGAACCGCCGCTGGTCGAGTAGCCCCGAACCCTGAAGGGCGAGTGGCGTAACGCCCTGCGCCCTTTCAGGGTCGAGACCAAGGGTGTGGCAATCTCATGTTGTTATGCAATGGATAGTTTGATAATCACTTGAGATTGCCGCGGCACTTCGTGCCTCGCAATGACATCTACAAAAGGAAAATTTATGCAATTCACATCCCCTCCCAATCCGCAAGAATTCAACCAGCGCGTGTGGCAGCTCGTGCGACAAGTGCCGCGCGGCAAAGTCGCGACGTATGGCCAAGTCGCAATAATGCTTCCGCCGCCCAATGGCGTTGACCTTGAAGCGTACAAAGCTTTCGGGCCGCGCTGGGTGGGAAGTGCAATGGCAGCCTGTCCCGAGGATGTGCCGTGGCAGCGCGTCATCAATTCGCAGGGCAAGATCAGTCCGCGCCCCGGTGCAGAGAAACAACGGATGCTGCTCGAAGAAGAAGGCGTCGTCTTTGTCAAAGATAAAGTGGACTTGAAAAAATTTGGCTGGCACGGACTCGATGAAGCCAATGAGCCGAAACAGGAAAAACTTTTTTAACACGGAGCATACAACGTACACCAAGGAACTTGGCTTCGCAGCCGTCGCCCTGAGCGTAGCGCAGCGAAGTCGAAGGGCAGGTGTGAAATGAAAATTTACGTTTAGACATCCGCTCAGCGCCATGATGATATTTCTTTTCCTATGCTCAAGCCGCCACCGAGAGCATTGGCTTGTAAAGCAATCGTGTGAAGGCCAATAGTATTTTTAAAATCTTTGGAGGATTTTGATCGATATGAAACCATCTTCTTACCCCATTCTTGAATTCGATTCGGAACGCGAAGCGATGATCGAACCGGCGCGTGTCTACAAACAACTTGATGTGCCGGAGCATTGCGTCATCTGTTTCTTCAAGGAAGTGATCGATAAAATCGTCGACGAAAAGCAAGCCAAAATTGCGGCAACTCATCATTGGGAAGATGGTCCGCATCATCTTTACGAGATCGAGTATCAGAATCGAAGATTGGGTTTCATTCATCCCAGCGTGGGTGCGCCGATGGCCGCGGGAATATTGGAAGACATGATCGCGCGCGGCTGTCGAAAATTTGTCGTCTGCGGCGGATGCGGCGTTCTGGAAAAAGACATGGCCGTTGGGCATTTAGTCGTGGTATCGGGTGCAGTCCGTGACGAAGGGCTTTCCTATCATTATTTGCCAGCCAGCCGCGAAGTGGCTGCCAATCCGCTTGGCATGGCCGCACTCGAAACCGTCTTGAAACAAAAAGGTTTGCCTTATGTGGTCGGTAAAACGTGGACCACCGATGCACCTTACCGCGAAACATCTGCAAAGATTGCCTTGCGAAAAAGCGAAGGCTGTTTAACGGTCGAAATGGAAGCGGCCAGTTTGATGGCGGTCGCTCGATTCCGGGATGTCGCTTTGGGGCAGGTGCTATATGGCGGCGACGATTTGAGCGGCGAAGAATGGAGCGATCGTGAGTGGGTCTCGCGTCGTGACGTGCGTGAGAATCTTTTCTGGCTGGCAGCGGAGGCTTGTTTGGGCTTGTAGATACGGATCTTATTCTCAGACTTCGGAAGTCTTTAGTTACGTTGTTAACTCTACAACCAACGTTTCCATCGCCAGGTCCAAAGTGACCTGGCTCCTTTTTGCCGCTTCGTCAATTTCCAAAAGTTTGTAATAGATTTTTTCCAGCGAAGTCAACGAAAACCGTTTGGCTTGTCCCGCCACTTTCTCCGCCACGAACGGATGCACACCCAGAGCGTTGGTCACCTCCTTGACGCCGCCGCGTCCATCCAATACTTCACGCGCCAACAACAACAAACGGAACTGTCGCACCACCATGCCCCACACGCTGAACGCCTCTTCATCTTCCAACAAACGATGCAATAATTTTTGTGCGGATTTTCCGTTGCCCATCGCCAACGCGTCGACCATGGCGAAGATATCCGGCTCGGCGGTAAGGATACTGACCGCTTCCACATCCTCGACTTTGATCGGGCGCGCCCAATTGACATACGCCATCAACTTCGAGATTTCCTGCGCCGCCTGACGCGTTTCTGCGCCAACCATCTCGACTAATTTATCTGCCGCGGCTCTATCGATTTGGCCGTTTTGCCTTTTGGTTTCGTTGATGATCCATCCGCTCATCTCTCTGATGCGTGGAAGCATGAACGCCTGCGTTTGTGCAAGCTTGGATTTCCCCGCCCATTTATTGATCCAATGTCTTTCGGCTTCCTTCGGTTCGACTGCTTCATACATCACCAGCCGCGTGCTATCCGGAATCTTCTCGATGAATTCCAGAAACTTTTTGCGCGCCTCCGGCTTGTTGTATCTTGCCGATGGATTTGCCAGCAGCACCAAGCGTTGACTCGCCAAAAACGGCATGGCATTGACCGCGTTGTTCAATTCATCTTCGCTCATCGTGCGCGCATCCAGGCGCGCCGTGTTCATGTCCGCGCTGGTGGGATCGGTGAAGATCGAACCGAATTCGGTTAGCTTGCGCGTGATGGCAAATTCGTCGTTGCCAAAGAGGAAGGTGATGTTAGGCATTGGTTTGCGTAGGGGCGCAATATATTGCGCCCCTACATGGTGGTAATTACACGATGCGCGGTGAGATGTCCATGCGAGGATAGCCGCACATCCACAATTTGCAGGCTGCCCATCTCGGCCTCGGTAGTAATCTTTTGTTGGATGATCGGTCCCAGTGGGCGGCTGATCAAAACGCCAATGACCGCGAATAGAATCGCGAAAGGAAAGCGGATGACTTTGCCAAAGATGGATTTGCCGCCTCGCATCACGAGCCAGGCAAAGGTCCCGGCGTGTAGAACGGTGGTGGCAAAGTTCGTCCCACAGCCGGGATGGATCGCAAGGTCGCTCTCTCCGGCGCGCAGACGCGTCAGAGCCTGGTCCGCCGCGGCGCGAATGTCTTCGATGGGAAGGTCGCCGAGGATGAAAAATCCGGTTGGGTTGGAATGTCCAGCCATGGGCTGGTTGGGACGTTGGGCGGCGAGCACATGCAGCGTGGCATGTTCGAGCGCGTGGTTACGGCGTGTTTCGAGGATGAAGGGGAGATCGAGAATCATGTAAAAATTATAATCCCTCCCAGACGAACGGATGTCATTGTGATGGCCCGTTATTACGGGGCGGCTTTTTCCAATGATTGATAGGTCTGCAGGAGACTGACCAGAATCTCATCGGTGAAGACGTGCATGCGGCGCAGCACTTCATCGAAGGGCACGTTGGCTTCCCGATAAGCGTGCACCACTGATTCGATCAGCGTGTTGCGGAAAAACAGGAAGGCCTGTGCAGCCTCCACGTAGCTCAGGTTGTGACGGCGGGCGCGCGAGGCGTAATCGAAGCCGATGGCATGCGCTTCGGATTCGGAATCCTTTCCGTTCGAGGCGAGGTACGACATCAGTCCCTGAAAGAGAGCGTGCGCGCTGGCGCGATATTGCATGCGCGCCTCGTCATCCAATTTCTGATACCAGCCCTCGGCTTGAAGCTGACCCTCGCCGATTCGGACGCGCACGTTGCGGACCGCCGATTGCATGATCGCTTCCGGCTGGAGGCTGTCGTGACGGGCATGCTCCACCCAGAGTTCCACATCGGCGCGGCGAAACCGGCGATGACCGCCCGGCGTGCGTTGCGCCGGCAGGATGCCTTTATCCGACCATAAACGGATGGTACTCGGATGCACACCGACTAGTTCCGCCGCTTCCTTGAGAGAAATCCATTCCTTTGCCATCTTGCTCCATTCTCAAATCCGATTGTATGTTCCAAATTCTACAGGTCAATGTAGATTTTGTAGAATTATATAAGAAAGGACAAAGATAATCCGTGGGTGATGACGGGACGTGACAAAAAATTCCACCTCACGAAAAGTAGCTGAAGTGCGATGGATGGGTATTTTTACGGGAAGACCCTAAAGGTTTTGGAAACCTTTGGGGCCTCTTACTTCAACGGTCATGCGTTCGAGTTCAGTTCGGTTTCCAAGAAGTCCCACCGTGTCGAAATCCGATTACTCGACAAGCTGCAAAATTCCTGCACTCATCCATAAGTTATGGACTTGAAAAGTATAAAGCGAATCCATGAAACGAGGGCCGTTGCGCCCATTCCATTTATACATAAAAAAATCGCACAGAATGGCATAAAAAACAGGTGACCTATATCATTGACTTCCAGGAAGCAGTATGCTACAAAATTAATAGTGAAAAATTTCATGATCTGCCTAATGAGCCAGCCTTTGCGTGCAACGGTTGTCATTGGAGGAGGTAGTGTGGCGGCCCGAAAGATTCAGGGGTTGTGTGCCGCGGGCGGGCAAATAAAAGTTATCAGTCCTAAACTTACACCTGAGCTGCAATCGTTGGCCGATTCTGGCAAAATCGTTTTTTTACCGCGCTCCTATCAGGAGGGAGATCTTAAAGGTGCCTTTTTGGTTATTGCTGCCACTGATGACGAAGCAGTAAATCAATCCGTATGGCGCGAGGCGCAACAACGAGGCTGTTTGATCAACGTCGTGGATGATCCAGGACATAGCAACTTCATCATGCCGGCAGTGGTTCATCGCGGCGATCTAAGCATCGCGATCTCAACTGGCGGAAATAGCCCGGCGTTAGCGCATAGATTGCGCGAGCGCATCGAAAACTTAATCGAACCGGAATACGGTCTGCTCACTGAAATATTGGGTGAACTGCGGCCAGAGTTGATCGCTGGTATTCCAGCAGGCGAGGCTCGATTGCAAGCTGTATTAAAGATATTGGATTCGGATATTCTGAACGTCATACGGACCCAAGGAAAAGAAGCCGCGTTAGTCTATGGAAGAGAAGCAATGCACCAAAAATAATAATAGAGAGAAGTCCACAGGGATTGTCTATTTGGTTGGCGGCGGACCAGGTGATCCGGGTCTGTTGACACTGCGTGGATTGGACTGTCTGCATAAAGCTGATGTGGTCGTATATGATCGGCTGGCCAATGATCTGCTTCTAAACTATGCGCCGCAAGCCCAATTGATCGATGTAGGCAAGGAACCAAACCATCACCCTATTCCACAGGAACAAATCAATCTCCTATTGATCGAGCAGGCCCACCAAGGCAGGATCGTGGTACGTCTTAAAGGCGGTGACCCATTCGTCTTTGGGAGAGGAGGAGAAGAGGCTCAAGCTCTGGCCGAGTCCGGCATTCGTTTTGAAATTGTGCCGGGTGTGACCAGCGCGATCGCAGTCCCGGCTTATGCCGGGATACCCGTCACGCAACGCGGAGTGGCAACCAGTGTGACATTTGTGACGGGTCACTGTGCAAGCCGCGAGTCACTCAACATAAACTGGCGCGCACTGGCGGAGAGCGATGGCACCTTGGTCTTTTTGATGGGGATTCAACACTTGCCGCAAATCGTTGCATCTTTAATGGACGCGGGCCTCGCTCCCAAGACACCGGTCGCGTTGATCGAGCAGGGAACGCTACCGGGGCAAAAAGTCGCGGCAGGTACTCTCAACAATATTACAGATAAGGCATCTGAAATTCGGCCGCCTGCCATCATCGTCATCGGAGAAGTGGTCAAACTACATTCAACCTTAGACTGGTTCAAGCCGGAGGCAGAGTATTCCCCGCACCCGATCATTCTTGATGGAAAGTGATCCATGGATAGTTTGTCGGTCTTTTGCCTAATGCAGCAATTTACGATCATTGAGCATCATCCGCATTGATCCCAGCAGGAATTACTAGAGATTGGATACTTGACATGGAGAGCAAGCCATGAAAGATACAAACGATTCCCTTCCGAATTGGAAGCACCGCTTCCGCAATTGGCTGAAGCGCTTCATTGCCCATAATTGGTTTGATATAGGCTTGCGGGCAAAGATGTCTGCTTTGGTCATAGTAGGATTGATAGGTCTACTTACCATTTTTGCATACATAAGTATAGCCTCCATCGGGCAAACAACCCAGCAATTATTAAGCGATCATGTGCAGCGCGTCCATATCCTTGCAGGAAATTTAGACACCAACCTGGGAGAAACATCCGGTCTGCTTACGATCCTGTCTTCACAGATCGATATGTCTCAACCCCAGGAAAACCTTCAATCGTGGAAGGCAATTTTCGAGAAAGACTATCACGCAATTCAGGGTGTTTACTTGTTCGACTCAAGCACCCATCTGATTGCTGCAACTTCCGCAATTCCAGGCGTGGATTGGGAACAAGTCGCGGCACTGCAAAACGTAAAGTCTGGAGCATCTTCCAGCGTCTCAAGTCGGGGAATGCCACACCCCTATGCAGTGATTGCCGTGCCTGTCATGAGACCTCACAGTACGACTCTGGTCGGCACTTTGGCGGCCGTGGTCGATCTTTCCAATCCAGCGATTTTTCTTTCCAGCGGATCATTGGGACTGGAACAAGATGGGACCTTACAGATCTTGAATACCAGGGGACAAGTCTTAGCCAGTTCCCAGCCGGATCAAACTCTACCGGCCAACACGCTGGAAACCCTTGCCCAACAAATGTTTGGTAATGGACAATCAACAGCAGGCTGCCTCGGATGCACTGGGAGTGAGTTTACGGATCCGGATACAGGCGCGGTCATCGCCTTTGCACCGCTTACGCAAGCCCCCTGGGGAATACTGCTTTGGCACGAACCGCAAGCGGTATTTGCTCCGATACGTCGTCTTGCTACGCAGGCGTTGCTGCTTGGCATTCTTGCCATGCTGGGAGCATTTTTGTTGGTGTTTGTCACAACCAGCAGTGTGATTACGCCGGTGCAAACACTCACCGAGGCTGCGCGTAAAGTTGGCGAGGCGGGCTTTGACATCTCAACCATGCAATCCGTGGAATGTGGACTGGCGGAGACTCTAGCGAAAAAGATCGCGCGGCGTGATGAAATCGGCGTTCTGTCCAACAGCTTCGTTACGATGTGCACACGGCTAAAGCAATCGATGGAGGAAATACGTTCATGGAACAATGAACTGGACAACCGCGTGCAGGCTCGGACCCAACAGTTGTCCATTGTGAATGCCGTGTCCTTGACGGTCAACCAATCGCTCGACCTGGAAGAGATCTTGAATCGGGCCTTGAATGAGGTACTCCACCTCCAAGGCATTGATATAGTGGCTATTTTCCTGCTGGACCCCGCGAAGGGACAACTGAAGTTAGTAGCCCATCGGGGCCTATCTGAAAATACTGCACGTTTAGCCCATCAGGTGGGCTTATTAGACAGTTCCTGCGGCGGAACAGTAGAAACCGGGAACGTAATCATTGTGCCAGACATCACTCCCTATCGTGGAAAAGGAGCCTTGTCTCTGCAACGGGAGCATGTAACCGCCCTGATGCACGTGCCACTAATCAACAAGGGTTGGACACTGGGCAGCATGTGTGTAGGCACTCGCAGTGATATACAATTTGGGAAGGATGAACAAGATCTGCTAACCGCAATCGGCGGCCAAATAGCTATCGCCGTTGAGAATGCCCGCCTTTATGCCGAAGTGCAGCACAAGGAACGAGTTCGCGGCAGATTATTCAAGAAGGCGCTGGCTGCTCAGGAAGATGAACGGAAACGGATTGCGCGTGAGCTGCACGATGAGGTTAGTCAGTCACTTACTGCCCTCCTCTATGAGGCAGAGGGAGGGCTTGAAACGGGTCAGCATTCCAGAACCAAGAAGAGGCTGCAAAACATCTGCAATTTAACACAGCGCACTTTGGACAATATCCACGATCTGATATTCGATCTGCGCCCCTCGATGCTCGACCAGTTGGGCCTGGTGCCGGCTTTGCGCTGGCTGGCCGAGACTCGCCTCGAGCCCAAGGGCGTCCGCGTGATCGTAGAAGCCAGTTCAAATACCGGAGCACGAAATTGCGGAACAGATTTTCAGCGTCTGGCGCCCGATGTCGAAACGGCGCTATATCGAGTTGTACAGGAAGCGATCAACAACATCGCCCGCCATGCAGCCGCTCGCAATGTGGAGATCAAACTGGAATTACAAAAAAATACTGCAATAGTTAACAGTGAAGATGATGGTATTGGATTCGATCCGGTCGAATTGAGAATGGAGACATCCGAGAAACTCGAGGGCAGCAGCACGTACGCAGCCGACGACATGCGCGGTTTAGGTATCATCAGTATGCAGG
>JBJKOR010000825.1:0-3125 GCA_046707185.1 Anaerolineales bacterium
TTGGGTTTCAACCAAATTATCAAGGATTATTATCCCGATTTGAAGAAAGAAGATATTCAAGCCTGCTTGCAATACGCCATAGCATTGGTGGCGGCTGAAGACATTCATATTTCTTCGGTGGCAGCATGAAGTTCCTGCTCGATCAGGATGTGTACGCGCTGACAGAACGTTTTCTGCGTGAGCAAAGATATGACGTTGCGACTGCATCTGAATTAGGATTATCTCGTGCGCAAGACTTGGATTTGTTGAAAACAGCAGGTGAAGAGGGGCGAATTTTTGTTACTCGTGATAGGGATTATGGTAATTTGGTCTTTGTTCATCATGCAGGTAAAGGTGTAATCTATATGAGAATTTTGCCATCGGACATGAAAGAAGTCCATGCTGAATTGAAGAAGGTTCTCGAAACATACGGTGAAGATGAATTGGCGAAATCATTTGTGGTGGTTGAAAAAGGTCGCCATCGAATTAGGAAGATCGAATAATGTTCGTGCACGTTTCGCCCTCTCCTTACAGGAGAGGGCAGGGTGAGGTGGCGGTGTATAACAAGATATTCAATTGGTATTATTCGTAGGAGGAAAAACAATGCTTACATTTACATTCACAGCAGACGAATCGGGCGATGCAAGTCTTAATTTCAGAAAAGGAGCATCAAGGTATTTTGTCATTTCCGTTGTTGCTACTCAATTTCCCGATTCTTTACGCGATTATCTTGAAAACATCCGTAAGAATTTAAGGCTGGCAGACCATTATGAATTTGGTTTTCACAAACTGGCATCTGTAAAATTGCGCGAAAAAGTTTTCACTGCTTTGTCGGGAGCCGACTTTGAGGCTTGGGCAATCCTTGTTGACAAGACGCTGTTAGGAGAAGAACTTAGATCCATGACAGGGCTTGAACGTTATCTCTTTTTTGTTGCCGAGTTGATTAAGGTGATTCCAGAAGAAAAACGCGCAGGCGGGACGCTGATATTGGATGAATTCGGTTACCCCGATAAAACCAAGGATGAATTGAAGCGAATTTTGAAAGCCCGCAATATAGCTCATGGTTTTCGACGTATCTCAATTCGGCGTTCCCAGAGTGAGCCATTGATCCAGATCGCCGATTTGGTCGCAGGCGCGATTTGGCGGCGTGATACAAATAACGACACTGGCGCGTATGAGATGATCGAACGAAAAATCAAGAAACTTGTGGAATTTGGCGGTTAAAGCCAACCTGCCCCGCTATCCCGATCCATCACGTGTAGATGGGGGCAGGTCGCCACAGTAGGCGACTTTTCGCGAGGCAGGAAAGTCTTTCGACTTTTATGTTTGTATTATACTCATTTGTCAATATGGATTCAAGTCAGTTTTTTTCAGCCGCACTTTTCCCTCTCCTCGCGAAGCACTCCCGAAGGGAGTAAGGAGAGGGTAGGGTGAGGGGCAGTGTATAACAAGATTTTCAATTGGTATTATTCGTAGAATTTCTATTGAGCAAAAAACTGGAGTTGTTTTGAAGAAGGGAGTTTCTGAAACATGAAAGACAAAAAATATTCTCTCTATATAGCAGTCATCGCTCTCATCGGCTTGGTAGGAGCTTCGTGTTCCAGTGCTAGTGAAAATTATTTGCCCGCAACTTCTACATCGTTGCCTACAAATGAATTTACTATCACTCCATCGACTTTTCCTACTTTGACCCCAATTTCTACATTTACCATGCTACCATCGCGGACGGTTGTGCCGCCTACTCCAACAACGTATCCAACCGCCAGTATGGTGAAGGCAAATGCTATTGCATTTGTTTCACATGACGAACAATTTCGCTATTCTTTATGGATCGCAAATGTAGACGGCAGCGGAGAAAAGAAATTAACCGACATCATACGGAAAGATAGTTTGGAAAGTGTTCTATTGCAATGGTCTCCAAATGGACAATGGATCAGTTATAGGTCAGATGATGATATATATGTAATTTCTCGTGATGGTTTGGTAAACAAGCGGATCCTGTCGCTTCCCGATAAAAGTGTAGGGTATTTAATAAGATATGCTTGGTCTCCAGATAGTTCAAAAATAGCCTACTTGGAGACTTTGTATGATAGATCAACTGCAACTCCCACACCAGGACCAGAGAGCGGCATAGCACCCTATCTTGTTGGGATGATTGACATAGCGACAGGAAATGTATCAGAATTATCTTCGTTTGAAGCCAATGCTGGCATCCCTATATTATTATGGTCACCAGATGGGCGCGACCTTCTCTTTATAAAAGATTATTCATTGGTTTTGTTGGAAGTTGCCACTCGAAAAATTGTAAAAACAATAAAACGAGGCTGCGGGCTGGAGCGTGGTCTATCGTGGTCGCCAAATGGCAAATGGTTTTCGTACACAGACAATGGCGTTGGGGGATTCACACCTACCTGGATATGCGTTAACAGTGTGACAGGCAATCCAATACAAACAATTCGAGTGGATAGTACATCTTTTAATCCTGTCTGGGATAAAACAGGAAATTATCTGTATTTTCTCGCATCAAAAATCGACCTTACTCGCGAGTCGGATCCGGTAATGGATGAGCGGCTAATGCGTTATGATGCTAGGACGCAGGAAACAGAAAGCTTGCTTTCATTAGAACTGCACCAGCCAAATAGCTACGCATGGTCTCTTTCCATCTCGCCAGACGGAAATACTTTGATGCTTCAATCAGAAGTTTCACAGACCAAACTTGATTTGATTTTTGTAGACATTCAGTCCTTAACAACAACAAAATCGAGTGTTGATTTTGGGACTTTACCAAATGACTCCTATCCAGTGATAACAACTTGTGGTTGGTCGCCCGATGGCAAAGATATCATTTTCTTTTTTACAAAACTTTATTGGATAAACAATAAATACGGGTTATTTGACTATGGCTACTTTTATTCACTGAATATAAGAACTGGAAAAAATTCAATTTTTTCTGGGATTCATCCAGCAGAAAACGTGCAAATTTCCCCTACCATAATTCCCTGAAACGACGGGTAAAATTAAACTACATGACCAAACGTATCTTCATCTCCGCCGACCACGGCATGGCAATCGCAGGGCTAAAGCCACTTGCTCAATACATGGAAGCCACTTCGACAAGCTCAGTGCAAGGCTTCGCGCTGGCGCAA
>JBJKOR010000826.1:0-2434 GCA_046707185.1 Anaerolineales bacterium
GATGAAATTGATCAGCACATCCTGGATGCCATGCGCAAGGACGGGCGCGCAGCCTTTGCCCAGATCGCTGCAAAGCTCCACGTCTCGCCGGGCATGATCCGTCAGCGCTATAACCGTATGGTGGACATGGGCCTGCTCAAAGTGATTGCCATCTCCAATCCGCTCCAACGCGGATTCAAAACGATGGCGCTGGTTGGAATTCGGACAGACGGACATAAGATGCTGGATGTCGCGGATGCAGTATCGAAATTGAAGGAAGTGGTTTATCTGGTTGTGGTCAGCGGACGATTCGATATTATGGCGGAAGTGGTTTGCCGCGACCACGAAGATTTGCTGAAATTCATTACGGAAAAGTTATATACGATTGACGGTGTTCGTGAATCAGAAACCTTCATGCATTTGAAAATCGTCAAGGAAATTTACTTTTAGTCATACATCATTGCATACTCGGAGAGTAAGCAATCTCCCATTGAACGAGGAGATTGCTTCGGAGAAGAACGCTCCTCGCAATGACAGAATAATTATGGCAGCGCCCGCTTCACGCTTGCCCTGCTGTCTTGCATGATTTGCTTAGCAAATCACGTACCGCTGTCGCTCGTGGCACACAGGCCACCTACGGCGGCGCGAACAGTGAACGCAGTCGAAGGGTCGGGGAATGAAGCGGTAAAACTTGTCCGCACCCGCAATTGGCCGGGTGGCGGAGCCAATCGAAAGGAACTATGAAAGTCTTATTAGTGGGCGTGGGAGGGGTGGGCGAAGCCATTGCCGCGATCGCGAAGGAGCGCGCCTGGGTGGAACAAATTGTGCTGGCAGATTACAACAAAGCGCGCGCGGAGGAAATCCAGAGAAAGTTAGACGATCCAAAAAGGTTCCCTGCCGAGTTTATCGATGCGGGCAAACAGGAAAACATCGAGGGGCTGGCAGGGAAGTACGGCGTCGACCTGATCATGAACGCGGTGGACCCCGAACTCAATCAGCAGATTTTCGACGCGGCGTACAACGTTGGTGCCATGTATATGGATATGGCGCTGACTCTTTCCCAGCCCAATCCGGATGACCCGTTTCACAAGGTGGGCGTCAAGCTCGGAGATTACCAGTTTGCCAAAGCCGGAGATTGGGAGAAGAAGGGTCTGCTCGCCATCGTGGGCCTTGGGGTGGAGCCGGGCATGGCAGATGTGTTTGCGCGCTATGCCCAGGATCAGCTCTTCGATGAGATCGAAGAGATTGGCATCCGCGACGGTGCGAACATCGCCATCGATGGTTATGAGTTTGCACCGAACTTTTCGATTTGGACGACAATTGAAGAGTGCTTGAATCCACCGGTGATCTTTGAAGACAAAAAAGGCTGGTTCACCACCGAACCCTTCTCGGAACCGGAAATGTTCGACTTTCCTGAAATTGGCAAAGTGGAAGTGGTCAATGTGGAACATGAGGAAGTGCTGCTTGTGCCGCGTTGGATCAAGGCCAAGCGGGTTACGTTCAAATACGGATTGGGCAACCAGTTCATCGGCGTGCTAAAGACGCTTCACATGCTTGGCTTGGATAAGAAGAACAAGATCAGGGTCAAGGGCGCAGAAGTGGCGCCGCGTGATGTGGTCGTCGCGAGTTTGCCTGACCCGGCGCATCTCGGCGATAAGATGCACGGCAAGACCTGCGCAGGGACCTGGGTGAAGGGCATCAAGGATGGACAGCCGCGCGAAGTCTATCTGTATCAGATCGCGGATAACGCAGAGTGTATGAGACGATGGGGCTGCCAGGCGGTGGTAGCACAAACGGCGTTCAGCGCCGTGATCGGCTGGGACCTGATCGAGCATGGTCAATGGAAAGGCGCGGGTGTGTTTGGCCCCGAGGCGTTCGATCCAATTCCGTTCATGGAGAAGATGGCGGAATACGAATTTCCGTACGGCATCAAGGAGATGACGAAAGAAGCCGCGTAGTTCATTAGTTCGATGGTCAGATAGTTGGATAGTTTGGTGGTCTTAATCAGAACCCGCGGGGCGCTGAGCCTTACGGGTTTTGATTAAACCCAATCCATATTTGATGAAAAGAAACTGGTATTCAAAGTAGTGAATAAGTCTTCACAGTCTCAATCTCTTTGGCAGTAGAATATGAGTCGTATTCAATAAAGAAAGAGGCTGCCATGAAAACGATCACACTTGAAGAGCATTTTGTAAGTCCGTCATTTTTGGAAGGTCCGGGGAAGGGCCTTGTGGAACAAGCCAAAAATCCTGGGAGTTATATTGGCCGACTGTTTGGTCAATTGCATGATGTAGGGGATAAACGAATTGCCGAAATGGACACGGCTGGAATTGATGTGCAAGTCTTGTCTCTGAATTCCCCCGGCGTGGAACAACTGGACGCGCAGGAAGCGAAGCGGATTGCAAGAGAGACCAATGATTTTCTCGCCGAGGCGGTTGCGCGGCGTCCCCAACGT
>JBJKOR010000827.1:0-1545 GCA_046707185.1 Anaerolineales bacterium
TTCCTATTCTCGTCGGCGGTGACGGTGCCAGACGCGGCGGCTTGTCTGGCGGCGGTTGACTTGTTGGAAGAATCAACCGCGCTGGTTGACAAGCTCTGGGATAACTCCAAATATTTCAAAGAAGAAATGAAGAAACTTGGCTTCGACACGGGTCATAGCGAAACACCCATTACGCCCATCATGCTCGGCGAAGCGCCGCTTGCGCAGCAATTCAGCCGCGAGTTATTTGAAAATGGTGTGTTTGCAATGTCCATTGGTTATCCAACTGTAGCAAAAGGCAAGGCGCGCATCCGAGTCATGATCTCAGCTTCGCATGACCGTGATGATTTGGGTCAGGGTTTGGAAGCGTTTGCAAAGGTTGGAAAGAAGTTGGGAGTGATTTAGTTTGAGCGTTAGGTAGTTCAATAGTTGGGCGGCGACAGTGGAGCGCCGCTCATTTTCAAACCGATTTATAATCTTCTCGTGTTCATATTATTCACGTTTGGACTTGACATGATCTAGAATCTATAAGCCCCAATGCAATTTTTTCAAGACTTTTTAAGAAGGAATCTTTTATGAGTCGCCCTAATCCTTCAAGATCTAAAAAGAAGCTATCCGATACTGCCATATTAGTAGCTATCATTGGAGCCGTAGCTACGATTTTAGCTGCAGTCATTAGTATTATTCCAACAATATTAAAGCCAGTATATATACCCACTTCCACACGTAGCCCAATTATGATCTCTGATAAAGACAATATGACTTTGCTATATATACCTTCTGGTAAATTCAAGATGGGGTCAACAAGTACAGATCCTCATGCACAAGGTGATGAAATACCGCAACACGATGTATATTTGAATGCTTATTGGATTGATCAAACTGAAGTCACCAATAAAATGTATGCTCTATGTGTTTTTGCTGGATCATGTCCTCCGCCACTCAAGAAAAGTTCTTGGACACGCCAAAGTTATTATGGCAATTCTGAATTTGATAATTATCCAGTAATCTATGTTGAATGGAATGATGCTGCTCAATATTGCCAATGGGCTGGTCGAAGATTACCTACAGAAGCTGAATGGGAGAAAGCTGCACGCGGCACCGATGGAAGAACTTTTCCGTGGGGCAATGAACCGCCAAGCCCAGACCTACTTAATTACAGCCAAACGGTAGGAGATACAACTACCGTCGGAAGCTATCCTAAGGGAGCTAGTACTCTGTCAAGGCTCATAATTCGGGTGTGCGGCTGGAAGAGGTGTGGTCTTTCGCTGAGCGACGGGGGGCAAGAGAGTGCGATGGCTTTCCTGCCGCCGGGCGACGGTTTGGTTTACATCTCCGCTGGGTGAGGCCGTGGGTCCGCATCCTACGGGTGGTGATGGATGATTGTGCAGCGGCCGCAGGTTCCATCACGGGATAAAGACGCTGGAGCTTAATGCGAGCCTGAGCCACAGTGAACTGCCAATGCACGGTGGCGGTGCCTCGGTTGCGGGCTTTCATCCAGGCGTTGACTTCTCGGCGCAGATGCTTGACCATCCCAATGCGTCGATCCAGGCACTGCCGGCTGAG
>JBJKOR010000828.1:0-3322 GCA_046707185.1 Anaerolineales bacterium
TGTCTACTCCCTTCGGTCGGGACATCTCCCCCAAATGCGACAATGAAAATTTTGAATCCGCATTGAGTGATTGAATTGTCGGAGTTGGGGGAGAAAGAGAGGGGGCGAAAGATGTGAGGAACGCGGCGGAAGGAAAATAGCCCGCCCCTACCGACCCTTCGGGTCACCTCCCCCAAAGACCTTCGGGATTTGGGGGAGGCTGGGAGGGGGCCAAGATTTTATTTCTTGCCTGTTCCAAACAAACTTTGCAGCAAGCCTGCCAGACAACCGGGTGAGTTCGGTGTGGGCGTTGGTTGAGGCGTGGAATTGATCGGCAAGGTGCTGCCGGTCAGCTCCTGGTAATCCGCGGCGAGCTGCTGCAGGTTGATTCCCTGCTCGAACTCGGTCGTCCCCAAATACTCGGGCCAGATCACAACCCAGGCTTCTTCCACTTGATGATTCCAGAAATTATCCGTGAAGCCGGTTTCCTGTGCCCAAGTGATAAAGCGTACGTCATCGGCGGATTGACTGAGATAGCCACCGCCGATGACGCTGTGTCCGCCATCGAGCGGCGAACCGCTCACGTAATCCCAGGGCTGGTTATTATCGAACTCGGTGATGTTGGCTTGCAGGACATTGACGCCAAGCCAAACGCAACCGAAGATGGCTAACGCCGCTTTGACTTCATTCAGGTCGGAGAAATTCACTTTGGCAAACGCCACGGCTTTGACGCCATCCGGTCCGCCGGTGCCGTGCAAATATTCGAGGCAGGTTTGAAAATCCATGCCATCGTCTTGACTCGGGAAATTGGGATTCTGCGTTTTGTAGAGCGCGATGACTTGATTGTACGTTGGATAATTCTCGGTCGACAGTGTGGCCGTGACGAGTCGCCGGATGTTTGCCCAAGTCACTGCCACGCAATCCCCGTATTGATCATTGCCAAGCATTTGCCAATTGCTTAATTTGCTTAGATAGTCTTCCGAGGCGGGATGATCAGGAATGACGCCCGTGAGAAAGCTCGCCAGTTTTAAAGCCGGAGCGTTCTTCGGCGGCCTGCGTCCAAACTTGCGCTGTGGATAAGAACTCATAGTTGCTCCTTCCTTTTAGCGTAAATGTCGATCGAAAAGTCTATGTTTGAATGGCATGTATTATAAGCCTAAAGGCCGGACGGTCTAATTCTTCAAAGTTCCTGTGTGGACTCTCTCCAGCACCTCCAATAACTTCTCCATCCAATCATCATCTTTGCCGAATGTGCACCAATACGCGCCTTTGCCGCCGCGCACTTCGGAATTGAGATCGGACAGGCGCGGTTCGTCTTTGCCGTTCGGTGAGGATGAATAACGCAAAACGATTTGTCCCGTTTCCCAGCCGATCGAAGCCAATCCAGCTTTTTCAGCGCGCAGTTTCACGCGCATTTGATAAAAGAGATTCTGAATCATCTCCGGCAATTCACCGAAGCGGTCGTTGAATTCATTCATCATGGCTTCGATCTCGGTCTCATCGCGCAAGTCGGCGATGCGGCGATATAAACGCAGGCGTAAATCCTGGTCAGCTATATAATCGCCGGGAATGCCAACGGCTAATGGAAGGTCAACGTTGACAGGCATACTCATGGGTTGGAAAGGATGAAGGTTGGAAAGTTCAAAGGTTGAAAGGTTTGCAGGTTGCGCGCCAACTTGCAAACTTGCTAACTTGCTAACCGAGCGGATGCGTCTCACTGCATCGGCGAGTAATCGCGTATAAAGATGAAAACCCACCACTTGAATGTGTCCATGCTGGCGCGTGCCGAGCAATTCGCCCGCGCCGCGGATTTCCAGGTCGCGCATCGCAATCGAATAGCCCGCGCCGAGCTGCGTGTTCTCGGCAATGACTTCGAGGCGTTGCTGGCCTTCGAGAGTCGGGGAAAGTTTTCGGTGGCGGAAAAAGTAGGCATAGGCGCGCGCCGCTCCACGTCCGACACGGCCGCGCAGTTGATAGAGTTGAGCAAGCCCAAAGGTGTCGGCGCGGTCAACGATCAGCGTGTTCGCATTTGGAATATCGAGTCCCGATTCGATGATGGTCGTCGAAAGCAAAATATCTGTATTGCCGGCGTTGAAGCGATGCATGACGTTTGCCAATTCATGCTCGTTCATTTGTCCGTGGCCGATGTCCACTTGCGCTTCCGGAACGAGCTGCTTGAGATGCGCCTTCATCGCATCGATGGTGTTGACGCGGTTATGCACAAAAAAGATTTGTCCGCCGCGTTCGATCTCGCGCAAGATCGCTTGACGCACCAACTTGGGCGAATACGGTCCGACGTGCGTGACGATGGGCAGGCGTTCTTCGGGCGGCGTGTTAAGGTTGGAAATATCGCGCACGCCGGTCAACGCCATGTACAACGTGCGGGGAATCGGCGTGGCGGTCAGCGTTAACACATCCACTTCCGTGCGAAGTTTTTTGAGATGCTCTTTGTGGGTCACGCCGAAACGCTGTTCCTCATCGATGATAACCAGGCCCAGTTCCTTGAATTGCACATCAGACGAAATCAAACGATGTGTGCCGATGACGATATCGATCTCACCGATTGCCAACCTTAATAAAATGTCTTCCTGCTCGCGCGGCGAACGGAAGCGTGAAAGCATTTCGACTTTTACCGGGAAGGCTGCCAGCCGCTGCGAAAACGTTTCGTAATGCTGCTGCGCCAACACCGTGGTCGGTACCAGCATCGCAACTTGTTTGCCGTCCAGCACGGCCTTGAAGGCGGCGCGCAAGGCTACTTCGGTTTTTCCATAACCCACATCGCCGCATAAAAGCCGATCCATCGGTCGCGGCGATTCCATATCGCGCTTGATGTCGGCGATGGCGCACTTCTGATCGTCGGTCTCGATATATGGGAACGAATCTTCCAATTCCTTTTGCCATTGCGTATCGGGCTTGAACGCGTTACCCTGCTCCACATGACGACGCGCGTACAAGTCGAGCATCTCTTGTGCGACTTCGAGCACCGCTTCTTTCGCGCGACTTTTCTTTTCGTGCCACTCCGAGCCGCCCAACCGATCCAAAGCGGGTTCCACGCCCTCCGCACCGACATAGCGCGTCAAGCGATCCGCTTGATGCACCGGCACGTACAACATGCCGCCGCCCTCGTATTCGACCGCCAGAAATTCACGCGTATGTGAATCCAATTCGCGTTGAACCAATCCGACAAATTTTCCGATGCCGTGATCGATGTGAACAACGTAATCGCCCGCCTGCAAATCGGAATAAACAGTTTCGGGCGTTTCGGCAACTTCGCGTTGTTTGGTGCGCGGCTGAGGCCGTTCCCAGCCGAAGATTTCGGAGTCAGTGATTAGATGAATAGAGA
>JBJKOR010000829.1:0-1364 GCA_046707185.1 Anaerolineales bacterium
GTTTGAATTCATTCCATTCGGTCACCACGATGACGCCATCGCAGCCTCTTGCCATTTCATACGGATTATTGAACATCTCAATATCCGGCAAAATGGGACGCGCTACTTCCATCGCCACCGGGTCATAAGCTCGGATATTTGCACCGGCATCCTTTAGATGCTTGACAATATCAATGGATGGTGCTTCGCGCATGTCGTCCGTGTTGGGCTTGAATGCCAACCCAAACAAGCCGATTGTTTTGCCTTTCAATCCGCCAACCATTTCACCGATATGTTCCACCACGTCCAGACGACGGTCATAATTGACGCCCATTACTGAATGGAGAATGCGCGGCTCAAGTCCTTTTTCCTCTGCCATGAACGCCAAGGCTTTGACATCTTTCGGGAAGCACGAACCGCCCCACCCCAAACCGGCATCGAGGAAGGATGGGCCGATGCGTTTGTCGTAGCCCATGCCCGCCGCGACTTCCTTGACATCGGCGCCGACCTTTTCGCACAAATCCGCCAACTCATACATGAAGGAAATCTTCGTGGCAAGGAAGGCGTTCGAGGCATACTTGATCATTTCCGCCGTGCGAAGATCGGTAATGACGATCGGTGCGCGCAGCGGCAAATGCAGATGCGCGACCTTCTCCGCCGCGTCGCGATGCAGCAAACCAATCACAGTACGATGTGGACTCATAAAGTCGCTAATGGCCGAACCTTCGCGCAAAAACTCGGGGCACGAAACAACCGAAAACGGAATCGGCTTGGGCTGAGATTTGGTCACAATATCGGCGACCCAGTCTCCGGTCCCGATCGGAACCGTGGACTTGTTGATGATGATCAACGGTGAAGTCATACTCTTCGCAATGGATTTCGCGGCGGCTTCCACATATTGCAGATCCGCTTCGCCGTTATCCGCGCTCGGCGTTCCAACGGCAATGAAAGCATACTCCGCGTCTTTGATCGCTTCAGCGTATGAGGCCGTGAACAAAAGTCTTCCTGCTCTCACATTGCGTTTGACCAGTTCATCGAGGCCTGGTTCATAGATCGGCATGATGCCTTTTTTAAGATTCTCGATGCGCTGCTCGTTCACATCCAGCGCAACCACTTTGTTCCCCAAGTCGGCAAAACAGGCACCTGTCACCAGACCGACATACCCCACGCCGACAACACATATTTGATTCATTCGATTGATCCTCTTTTTTTCAAAATAGATTTTTTGAAATAACACAAGCGAAATTAGACTTTTACTAACCCGGCAAATCTACCCGTCATCGACATTTTTTCGCCCACCCGACCCGGCAATAAGATTCGCCACAGTTTCATCGAACAGCTTAATATACATCGGTTTGGAAAGATAACCATCGCAACCCACATCC
>JBJKOR010000830.1:0-2656 GCA_046707185.1 Anaerolineales bacterium
ATAAGTCAGGTCGCCCGCACTGCCCGGTTCACCACTCTCTCGTGGAAAGGAGGTGGAGAACGGCGTGATCGGATTGCCTCTCCAGCCTCCCCAGTCATTGACTGGGGATTTTGATTCTCATAAGAAAAGACCTGACAGTTTTTTTGCTTCCTTCGCTTCATTTCGAGCGTGCTTCGCGAAAACCTGTCAGGTCTCCAAAACCTATTTTGGAGAAGAATATGTTCCGCAAGATTTTTATTCTGACTTTACTGGCGGCGTTATTGGTAGGATGCGCGCCCGCCGTGACGCCTGCGCCGACTTCCGTTCCCGCCGCGACAATTGCACCGGTAGCGGCTACCGGTGCTCCGGCCGCCACTTCCGCCGCGATCACACTGACCGATGGACTTGGCCGCAGCGTCACGCTGACTCATCCCGCGCAGCGCATCGTTTCGATGGCGCCATCGAACACGGAGATTCTCTTTGCCGTCGGCGCGGGATCGCAAGTGGTCGGACGCGATGAATTTTCGGATTATCCTGACCAAGCCAAGTCCTTGCCGAGCATAGGCGGCTCGATGGGAAATTACAGCAACGAACAGATCGTCGCACTCAAACCCGATTTGGTTTTGGCCGCGGGCATCAATACGCCCGACCAAGTCAAGTCACTCGAATCACTGGGCTTGACGGTTTATTACCTGAGCAACCCGAAAACGCTCGACGATATGTATAAAAATTTGGAGATCGTCGCGCAGCTCACCGGTCACGAAAGCGATGCGGAGACTCTAATCACATCCCTCAAAGCGCGCGTTGCAGCGGTCGATGCAAAACTTGCCAACGTGACGGACAAACCGATTGTGTTCTACGAAGTCGACGCGACCGACCCGAGCAAACCGTATACCTACGGCCCCGGCACGTTTGGGGACGCGTTGATCCAGGAAGCAGGCGGTGTGAATTTCTCCGACGCGGCGGGCATCACCGATCCGTATCCGCAGGTCAGCTTGGAACAGATCGTGAAGACAAATCCGCAGATTATCATCCTCGGCGATTCCGCGTACGGTGCAACCGCCGATGCCGTCAAAGCCCGCGCCGGTTGGGGAACGATCGAGGCAGTCAAGAACAGTATGATCTTCCCGTTTGATGATAATCTCATCAGCCGCCCCGGCCCGCGGCTCGTGGATGGTCTGGAGCAATTGGCAAAGCTTCTGCATCCGGAATTGTTTCAATGATGTTGGTAGGGGCGCAACACGTTGCGCCCCTACGAATATTATGAAAATCCGCCCGTATCTTTTTTCCCTGCTCGTTCTCGTCATTGCTCTGATCTTGAGTCTCGCGATCGGTTCGGTGTTCATCGCGCCCGCACAATTGTGGGAGACGCTGATCGGGCATGGCACACAAGTCTCGGACGCGATCCTGTGGGACATCCGCCTGCCGCGCACGGTTTTGATCGCGCTGACCGGCATGGCGTTGGGCGGAAGCGGCGCGGCGTATCAAGGCTTGTTTCGCAACCCGCTGGCGGATCCGTTTTTGATCGGCGTGGCATCGGGCGCAGGCTTGGGCGCGGTTGTGGCAATGAGCATCCGTTGGCCCTATTCATTTTGGGGCTTGATGGCGATTCCGATGGCGGCGTTCGCGGCGGGCTTGCTTACGATCTTCATCGTTTACACTTTAGCACGCGTCGGCAAAACGATTCCAACGACGAATTTGATTCTTGCCGGAGTCGCATTCTCTTCCTTCGCGACATCATTGACATCCTTCTTGATGCTTCGCTCGACAAACCAAGTCCGTCAAGCACTTGGATGGTTATTGGGCGGCGCGACTCAATCCGGATGGATAGCAGTACTTGCCCTCTTGCCTTATCTCATCATCGGTCTCGGTGTCTTGACTTTTAGCGGGCACGCATTGAATTTGCTTCAATTCGGCGATGAGCAAGCCCAGCAACTTGGACTCAACGTGACGCGTGCCAAGACCATTTTATTGGTCGCGGCTTCATTAGCAACTGCCGCGGCAGTTGCATTTTCCGGCATCATTGGCTTTATCGGCCTCATTGTCCCACATGTGATGCGTTTATGGTTTGGAGCGGATTATCGTCGTTTGATTTTATTATCCATTATAAGCGGCGGTTCGGCATTGATACTATCGGATGTGTTTGCGCGTGTTGTGATCGCGCCACAGGAAATCCCGGTTGGAATCGTCACGGCATTGATTGGTGCGCCGTTCTTCTTGTGGGTTTTGCGCCGCGCAAAGAATCAAGGTTATTGGTAATTGCGAATCGCACTGAGCGGAGGCTCTGAGCAAAGTCGAAGAGCCGAAGTCGAAGCGCGCTGCTCGAAACGAATCTCACCCTTCGGCTGTGCTCCTTTCGGTCGCTCCGCTCAGGGAGATGAAAATGTTGAAGATCGAATCTCTTTCCGTTAATTATGGTTCACGCCGCGTATTGCATGATGTGTCATTGAATGTGCAATCCGGCGAAATCCTCGCGTTGATCGGGCCGAATGGTGCGGGTAAATCCACGTTGATCCGCGCTGCCAGCGGAGTCATTCCAATTGTCAGCGGAAGTGTCAGAACCAACGGTGATGATTTCCATTCTTTGAATCCAATGCAGCGCGCCAAATATTTGGCGGTTGTGCCGCAGGCGGTTTCACTGCCACCGGCTTTTACGGTTTGGGAAACAGTGCTGATG
>JBJKOR010000831.1:0-2456 GCA_046707185.1 Anaerolineales bacterium
TGCCGGTGATGATGAGGGCTTTCCATTGTCCGAGCGGCAATAAGCGCGGGAGCAAAAAGCCGCGCCAGCCGAGTTCCTCGCCAAGCGCAAACAACATATTGAAGAACGGAATTAGCAAAATTGAAATCACGGTTTGAGTCGATAACACGATCAACGGATTGATGTTCGCCGCGCCCGGTGCGCTCTTCATCGAGTCGCGAATCAGTTGGAACGTCGGATCGAATCGAGCAATGCCGAATAACACGGTCAAGATGCCGGTAACGATTGTCAATAAAGTTGGAAGAAGTAAAGCCCACACATAAAATCGTTTCGGTCCCAGCGTATTGAGACGAAGAGTCGAGAATGGCTGTTTGTCAATCCGCGTCGTGGCGATGATTGCGGCGACGCCCGGTGCCCACATCGCCAAAGCCCATGGCAAGACCGCTGTTAATTGCCGCGCAGAAGCTGGAGCGTTTTGGCGGAAGGCAAGCGGGAGCAAAAAGAGAATCCAGGCAACGCCAAATGTGATTGCCAGAAACCAGACCAGCGATTTGCGATGGATCATGTTTTCTCCTATGCTTTGGTTTCCTGCGCATACAGCAGGTACGAATAAATAACCAGAAAAACCGCCGAACCGATCAACGGGACAAATAGGAGCCACAACGCTATCGCTCCGCCGAAGAACGAACCAATGATTGCCAGCACACCCGATCCCATGAACATCCAGCTCCCCAGACGATGAGTCTCATTCCAGACTCTATCGCTGGACAACGTCCATGGGGTGCGGATGCCAATAAAGAAATTGCGTTTGACTTTGCGCATCATAAAGCCAGCCAGAATAAACAATAGGCCCAAGGCGGGCAAGAGCAAGGTGCCCATCCTGAAATGAGTAAAGCCCAGATTCCATGCAAGACTCAGTCCATAAATGTAATCCATAAAAAGCATCAGAAAAACGATGAACAAGTTGAATGCATCGCGGAATTTGGCAATATTCGCTTTCAATGGATCGATAGCGGGAATCAGCAGGAAGAAAACACATAACACAAGCGAGATCAGCGGCATCAGGAACACGCCCCAAAACTTGGGCAGCGTACCGTTCACTTGGGCGTGGACATCCCAATGCGAAGCCATCGGGTCTGGCAGACGATTCCAAAGAAGGATTCCGGCCAATATGGAGACAAACAACAAGGCCACAACAACCCAGATTGTGCTACGAGTGGACATTCATTCTCCTTGTTTCACGTGAAACGATTTACTTCTTTCCATCGGTTGGCTTGAAAAACAGGCTGGCTATGATCAAAAGCCCAATCACCAGCGCAGTTCCAATTCCAGCGAAAAAAGCTGCAATCACAATTCCGCCGATAAACTTTGTCACCATCACAACCACAATTGTCACAATGGCGACGGTTGTCGCTATGGTGATGAATTTTCTGCGCGTCAGATTCTTCATTTCAGGCAGCAATGTCCTTTTCTGGCAGGAATAAGGTTACCACAGCCACAAATGCCAAGGCTTTGGCAGCTACATTCAAAATGAGGAATTCCGTAGTGTAGGCAAAGGAAAAGCTCAAGAATCCCCAGACTGCAAAAACAAAAAACGTTCCGGCTAAGGAATAAAGAGTGTATTTGGTAACTTTAAAAAGAGGAGAAAAGAACATCAGAGATATCGTGGTTGACTCTATCATGAACAAAGGGAAGAAAAATAAGGCACGAAAAAGCGTGGGGTTTGGAGCAATGGGAGGATAGGTTCTGTTCATTACAATTAAATCAAACGGCAGTTCAAAAATCATGGGTCCAGCCATGGCTGCAAGTACACCGCTCCAGAATGCTGCTTTCTTTCCTTTCTTCCAATTGATAATAAGAAGTGTCAAAAAACTAAGGAATGCAAACAGCAGCGTAAATTTAGTAATTGGGTTTTCTGGTGTAACCCCAGTTAATTTTTCCTGTACCACCATGACAAAGCCATATACAAACATGTCGGTTAAAAAAGTAATCATTGAAACAATCCAAACTGCAATCAGAATTCCACCTACAGCCTTGCCGGGAGCCTTTGCAGTCAGGGATTTTTTCAACTTGAAACCAAACAAGGTGAAAACGCCTGCGATTACAAGCAAAACAACCCCAAGAATGATGGCGCTATTTCCGAAGTAAGGGATCCACTCACCGTAGTATTTTTCCATGATGCATCTCGCTTTCTATTCTCAGGCTCCGATTACCTTACACTTTTAAAATCAGGACGCGGATGAGCGCTGAAAACGCTGATTCAGTTACGCTCCAGGAAAAAATGTCAAAAAATCTGCGTCCAACCGCGTTTTTCCGCGTCCCAAAACCGAAGTGTAGGGTAATCAATTTCAGGCTCTGCTTTACAGTTATTTCTTTGGCTTTTGCTCCTGCGCCAGCGAGACCATACCCGATAAGCCGCCCAAGTTCATCGTGTCCACCGCAGACGATGGCACAATGACCAGAGCACCTTTTTCCTT
>JBJKOR010000832.1:0-3448 GCA_046707185.1 Anaerolineales bacterium
CTGTAGCTGTGTGGGACACATCCCGCCAGCTTTTTGAATGCCGCAAGCCTTTTGATCTGGTCATTCCTTCTCCATTGGATAAAGGTAGTCCCACTTAATTCATGCAGAACTGGTTTGATTACCTGAAAGGGGGCCTATCACGAACAATTCCAAAAGATAAACTTGCGGACGAAAAAGGCGGGAGTGATACTCGTTCCCGCCTGTGGAATCTCCAGCCTTATTTAAAGCGCCATTGGCGCAAGGGAGTGGTCGGTGCTGGGTTAATTCTATTTGCGAGTTTGCTATCCTTTCCCCAACCGCTAATCTACCGTTTTCTGATTGATAATGTGTTGTTGGCCAAACGGCTGGATTTGCTTCCCATTGTGATCTTGTTATACGGGGGCATAAAGCTGTTATCCATGGGCACAGGGATTGTGCAGCAATATTATTTCACCCGCTTCGAGCAGGATGTCATGCTGGATTTGCAGAAGAACCTGCTCGATCACGCGCTGAGCCTTCCCAAAGCTTTTTTCGATGATAAAGAGATCGGTTATTTGATCTCGCGTTTATCTTCCGATGTGTGGGGGGTGCGCTGGTTTTTTTCCCGCAACATTGTTTATATCATCAGTAGTTTTTTTACTTTCATCGGCGGGGTTGTTTTTGTCTTTTATCTCGAATGGCGTCTCGGCATTGTTGCACTGGTGGTATTGCCTTTGCTGATCGTCAGTGCCCGCTATTTTGCGAAACGTATGCGCATCCTGAGTCATCATGGCATGGAGCGTTATGCCACGGTAATGCAGCATCTCGAAGAGACGCTGGCCTCTGTGCCGTTGATCAAGGCGTTTACATCCGAGGGACGCGAGAGCAACCGAGTGATGGAAGAAGTCAGCGCCAGTCAACAGATCGAAATGGAACAGGCTACCGTCGGCTCCATAGCAAACCTGGTTCTTGGCCTTGTGCCCAGTATCGCGGGCGCGGTGGTTCTGATCGCTGGCGGGTATTGGGTGATCGCGGGCGTGTGGACGCTGGGTTCCCTGATCGCGTTTCAATCTTATTTAGGCTATGTGTATGGTCCCGCCATGTCCCTGGCGAATGCCAATCTGCAATTCCAGAACGCTTTGACGGCGCTGGAGCGCGTCTCGGCTATCCTGGATGTAGTACCGGAGGAGAATCTGGGCCATGGCCGAGTTGTGGAACACCTTCGCGGTGATGTAGCTTTTGACCATGTTTCCTTTTCTTATGATGGGCACGAACCAGTGTTGGAGGATGTTTCGTTCATCGTTCGCCCTGGAGAACATGTTGCCATTGCCGGTCCGAGTGGAGTGGGGAAGACCACCTTGATCAGCTTGATCCTGCGCTTCTATAAACCGACCAGCGGCGAAATTTGTTTCGATGGATTGCCCGCTTCTGAATTTGAGTTGACATCCCTGCGCCAGCGAATCGGTTATGTCTCGCAAATCACCGCGTTGTTGGCTGGCACCATCCTCGATAATCTCAAGTATGGCAATTTGAACGCCTCCCAATCTGAAATTGAAAGGGCGGCTCGCACGGCTGGCATCCATGATTTTATTATGAGTTTGCCAAATGGATATAACTCAGTGATCGATGAGCGCGGGGTCAATCTTTCGGAGGGACAGAAACAACGGCTTTCCATTGCACGTTCATTGATCAAGTCACCTGATATTTTGATCCTGGATGAACCTACTTCTGCCCTGGATGGCATTGTTGAAAATTCAATTTTCGAAACCCTTCCTGAGGTTGTTAAAGACAAAACGTTGTTCATTGTGGCTCATCGTCCTTCCACCATTCGGAAGGCGGATAAAGTGATGTTGTTCAACGAAAAACGCCTGGTTGCAACAGGCACCCATGAAGAACTGTTAACTAATAATCAATACTATCGGGCGCTTTTCCAGTAAGAGATGTTTGCAAATCACTTTTTCATTCAAGAGATGTTCAGACAAAGATATGAATTTGGGGAATGTTCAAGCCGAAACGGTGCTATGATGGCTCGAACAGCGCTGCTATGCGTTGTTTAACAAAATTGTAAGTTTAAGGATATAATTCATTGCTTACTTTCATTGCTATTTGTGCTTTTAATCGCTAGGAGAAATATTCATGGAATTGAAACGTTATTTTGCGCTGGTGCGCCGATGGGCGTGGCTCGGTATCCTCGGGTTGGTGTTGGGGGCTGTGGGAGGGTATCTATTTAGTTCCCGCCAAACGCCGCTCTACACAGCCAGTACGCGCTTTGTAGTTCTGATGCCAACACAGTCTACGAATTACTATGCCTACTTGGATAGCCAAAACCTTGTTCAAACCTATGCCCAGTTGTTGACCACGGATAAAGTGCTGCAGGCGGCTTCGGCCCAATTGGGCTATCCGGTTTACGCAGGTCAGGCAAACGCCCAGCAAGAGAATACATCACAGTTTGCAACTCTGACGGTGCAGGATCCAAACCCGCAGCACGCGGCAGATATTGCCAATACGCTGGTATCTGTATTGATCGCCCAGAATAATGATCTGCAGTCCGTTCGTTATGCAACTTCGGAACAGAATCTACAGCAACAGATCGATCAAGTGCAGACTCAAATTTCCACCTTGCAAGGTCAGATTAATAACATCTCTACCACGACGTTGCAGCAGCAGATTGCTCAAGTACAGGCTGCATTGGCTCCACTACAAAAACAGGCAAGCGATCTTCAGGCTCAGATTACCAAGCTGAAGAATGGCTCTCAGTCACAAGCAAACTTGGCGCAGCTCGCCAGTGATCAGGCGACGCTGGATCAGGTTCAATCTCTCATTACCCTTTACCAACAAGTGTATAGCAATTTGGTGGTATTGGGTCAGCCAGGCTCCGCTGCCAATAGCGGAAACGGAAGTACAGGCAACAATTATACAGATCCTCGTTTGAATCAGTTGCAGACTACCCTCAATCTGTATCAACAAATCTATCTTAACCTGCTGAATAACATGCAGTCTACTCAAATGGCATCTGCCCAAAATACGCCTACCGTCGTTCAAGTTGCAGAGGCGACTGTACCTTTTTCGCCAACCAGTCCTCATCCGGTAAGGGAGGCGGGTTTGGCTGGCGCAGTCGGTTTGATGTTGGCAGCGGGTATTGCCTTCCTGGTGGAGTATTTGGATGATACCCTCAAGAACAGCGACGACATCGAGCGGGTTCTGAATCTGCCGGTTATCGGCTATATTGCGCAGATGCGTTATACATCCGGCCAGGAAGAGAGCTTATACGTCACGCGGCAGCCTCGATCGCCGGTCACGGAAGCGTTCCGTTCATTCCGTACCAATTTGGAATTCTCCGGTGTGGATCGTCCCCTCCGCCGAATCCTGGTTACCAGCTCAGGCCCGAACGAAGGCAAGTCTACCATCACGGTCAATCTGGCAGCCACCATTGCGCAGGGCGGAAAGCGGGTGATTGTGATGGATGCCGACCTACGCCGCCCATCCGTTC
>JBJKOR010000833.1:0-4196 GCA_046707185.1 Anaerolineales bacterium
ATATTATGTCGCGCGGCGAACGAGGTACGGATTTGCCGTTTGCCGTGATCCATTTGGAGTCGGGACGCGTGGCCGGTGCGACGCGTTACCTGAATATCATGCCGCACGATCGCGGCTTGGAGATCGGTGGGACGTGGTACGGAGCGGAGTTCCAGCACACGGCGGTCAACACGGAATGTAAATATCTCTTGCTGCGCCACGCCTTCGAGACGTTGGGGTGTATCCGTGTGCAGATCAAAACCGATTCGCGCAATGAGCGTTCCCAAAAAGCAATCGAACGCATCGGCGCGGTGAAGGAAGGTGTCTTGCGGAATCACATGATCCTGCCGGATGGGTATATCCGCGACTCGGTGTACTACAGTATTTTAGATGGGGAATGGCCCAAGGTGAAAGCGCGCTTGGAAGCGATGATGAGAGAAATCAGAAAGTAATTGAAGACGATAACAGTGATCGTTGAAGGGAGGCTCGCACTAATCACTTGCGGCTACTAATACTCGCTTTGCGGCTTCTGGCAGGTCGATAAATACAAACATGGATTCGGAGTAGAGATAGCCATCAGGCTCTGATCTGTCTTCATCGATGACGCGGAGCATATGATGCGCGTCCGCCTCTGCGTCTGGCAGGGTACGATAAACCTTGCCTATGATCAGGCTGGCTCGATTACCTTTGTTGTCGATACATAATACGAATTTGTTCATCGAATTATTCTTTTGATTTTGAAATCCTTGCGGCCAATGCCATGCGCTTCAAACCAATGAATCTCAGCTTCGCAGGTTGTACCGTCTGTAAATTGCACGGTCGCGATGCCTTTCATCTTTCGCCAACGACCTTTGCCGTAGACACGCTCCGGATAACGCCGGATGTATACGCCTCGACCTGTTGCTATGGTTTCAACAACTCTGATTTCGTCAAGAATTTCAAATTCCATTATTGGTCAATGCTCAAATTATACATCTTTTGTTTGGTCTCGGCGCGGTGAAGGAAGGCGTTTTGCGGAATCACATGAACCTACTGGATGGATATATCCGCGACTCGGCGTACTATAGTATTTTGGACCGAGAGTGGCCCACGATCAAAGCGCGGCTGGCAGGGATGATGAAGTAAACTTTTCGCTTTCCCAGGTGCGGCTCGTGAAGGGCGGCGCTTCGGCGTCTTGTAGCTCAGCTATTAACTGTGTCGATTACTTTACCGCTTTGCAGAAGCTCGATCTCTTTTTCGAGATACGAACTCCGAATCTGCTCAGGATCAATACGCTTGGACCCTTGTATGAACACAGAGTAACGGTAGATTCTGTCATGGTCAAATTCAACAACAAGAACGCCATGAGGTTTTTGAAGTCTGACGAAACCACTTTGATTATTGTCATCTAGGTTGAGATAAGCTAATTCCAGATGATGCGAAAAGTAGCTTTGTAAGCGGCTGATATTTATTGGTAAATTGAGCGGCCCTTCCAATTCGATGATCCGGCTTTCCCGGCGAATCATAAAGAGGCTGGTTCGGGTTAAGAGTACGGCAACGAGTGCGAAGACAAGTACATTTAGGGCAATCCACCATAAAGGATATGCATCTTGAAAGGATGGCTGTGCATGAAAGATGCTGGTCAACCATGGCGTAAGCACCTCGGTGATTCCAAAGCTGGCCGTAGCGGATACCAGGAAGTTGATTGTGAGCAGAGCGCGACTCTGAACATCGTTGGATAACCCAAGCTCCTGCAGTCCGCGCAGAACGTTCAACTCCCGCTCTTGCTCATGTTGGTGGCGTGTTCTCTCCTGCACAAAGGTCGCTTGTTGAATCTCTTCGTCTAAGCGGCTTAATTTGATGTCGACCAGATTTGTTGCGTCTCGAATTCGAAGGTGTGGATGCTCCAGTAGTCGTACATAGAGCGACTCCCAATATGCCGTGTGAAAGAGGTTGTAAAAATCAAAGGTGCGTGTCGAGTGCGACATTTTTCTTCGCCGTTCAGTGAGACGAACGAGTTCATCTTGATCACTCTCTGCCAGTGCGGAAACCTGTTCCAGTTGATCATCCAGGAAGCTGTCAAATGCGTGCAAGAGCGCGCTCTGTAAGTTAACGATTTCCATAATACGTGCAATTTCCACATCTAAACACCCATAATGGGTGACACGCTCATTCGCGCGGTCAATGCTGGTCATTTGCGGATGTTGATTAATATATAGGGCATGATTCGGCCATATGTATAGCGCCAATTGTTTTGTGTCTCGCACATTTTTGACATGCTTGCCAAATGTTGTTCGTTGTCCATCAGTAAACAACCATGCAACTTCGGCCTCGTATTGATCACTGAATGTATCTGCGTTAAAGTCTGAAGGCTGAATCCCCTCCATGCCCCAAACATCAATAAGTGGGCCGGAACTGGTGGGATACGCGGATCGCGTGAACCCACATCGGTGTAATTCCTTGATCGCGGCGCATCCAACTGGATCGGCCTCACGGCTCAGATCGAGCCAATCATCAAAGTTGGCAGGAGCTTTGGGCAGCAACGTGTAATCCGATTTGACCGCTTTCCACAATGCGGTGTGTACTTGAAGGTAGTAAAAATTCATTACCTCGCGCACATATTGATCCGTGGGCTGATTTGACCCAGGCAATCGAACTCTCAAACGCTGCATTTGTCCTTGATCATTTTTCGGAAGCAGCCATTGACGCGTCAAATATCCTATCTCCTCGATGGAATAGGCGTCATTTCCTTGTGCGTTCACCTGCGGAAAAGATACATTGAATACCCCAAAGCCGCTTGACAAATCCAAGAGGAGATTGACAGCCATCATGGATGTGCGCGGGCGGCCCACTCCAAGATCGGAGTCGCTTACTTGCACGGGAAGACACTGGACTCGCGCCAATTGTGACCGCTCTTGATATCGAACATCAAACATTAGACTGTCAATTGCATCCACCTGGCTTGGAGACGAAATGTGATGAATATCCTGCACCAAGGGACATTGTTTGAGGTGTTCCAGAGCGCATGTCAGAGGCTCTTCTTCCAAACCGAAGTCGTAAGTGCGCAGCCACTGTATGGCAAATCCTGAGAATCTTATCTTGAAAGGAGTGCTCATTTCCTGTCACTCTTTGCCCTTTAGTTTTTCCAATTGACTACCGAGCTTATCTCCCCATTTCTCCACTTTTTCAGCCTGGTTGGCCAAATCGGAGAAGAATGATGCCTCATCGACTCTCTCCACGATACTGGTTGACTGTTCTACGAGACTGGAAAGTCCGAAAGCGGCTGTAGCGTAGCTGACAGCAGCTCTAACCTTCTTTCGTTCTTCCGCAGAGAGCTTCTCATATTGAGTTAACGCTTCGTGTGAAAGCTTTAAGATCAGCGCTCGAGACCACGTCGGTCCCAGAAACGGTATTGTCACCGTGGATAAGGCACCAACAGTGGCAAACAAGGTTGCCAGGCCTGCAAGTTCTGCCAAGAGCTTTAGGCCGGCTACGACATCCTTTTTTGTGTAGGCTTCGTTGGCATATTCCTCAAGATCCTCTAATAGGGTTCCCATTTTTGCCATCCTTTTTACAATAGCCCAACGATTTGCGTTGGTTCGCGGAGCACTCCAGAAGGGAAAGCACGGCGGCGGGGCGGGCGTGGACAATGTTGGGGGGCAGCCTACTCTAAGTCGGTAGAATAATCACCCTTCGGATATTACAGCGGCAATAATTACCCCAGGGCAACATGCTAATAGGGCCGCGACAACTACCCCAATGGCAGTCCATGCGGTTGGAGAAAGTTTTCCTTATCCTTTAGTAGGCATATCTCACTCCTCTCCAATTACATTGGCCTCGTATTCAAAATCCCAAAACAGAGTGTCGATCAGCGTTAAGGTGTTCTATAAGCCACATCCCAATACTATGGTAACATTTTTCTTGGCTGTGTGCAACAAGAATAAAAGCCATCTGATCTGGTCTCCTGGTGGTTTTTTTTGCCGATAGGCCCAGATTTTGCGTTCGCGGCTGGGACCGGCACAAGCAACGGTAGCGACGGCGCATGCCATTGCGCGGGTGGTGTACAAGATGTTGAAATATAAAGTGGAATATGACCCGCCAACAGTTTGCAAAATATGGACTGTTGCAATTGGGCAGAGGCGAGCAGCTCACACGCATCGTGCGTAGCGGTCGACCGCGCCGGATTGCTTCTGCGGAGGAAGTGCTGGCGTTGAAACCAGAACTGCATTTGAAACAAT
>JBJKOR010000834.1:0-9588 GCA_046707185.1 Anaerolineales bacterium
AAGACTAGCGGACTAAATAAAGTGAAGCTGGCTTTTTCTCCCGTTGCATCACAACGGGATTTTTGTTTCACGGAGTGCGACGACTCGAGTCGCTGCCGCAAAGTCAGGTGACTTTGCACTCCGAAGCAAGAGCTGCTTAACTTGGGTGGCACCGCGGCCGCGTACTATACAGCGTTCGTCCCATTTTGATAGACATAATCTATCGAGTGAGACGAACGCTGTTTGTTTTAACTTGAAAGGAGAAACTATGAATCCGGAAAAAGATAATGAGCAAGAACAAGATCAGATCGCGAATATACAGGAACAATTCGGTGATGGGCTTCGCGACGAATCACTTCCTGCCGCGCTCGTGCTGAGTCAACAAGAAGAGGCGCGTCGGCAGGATGAACGTGCTCCGCTCTACGTCCCGTGAGGACGCGATGCTCACGATTACATTTCATCCGCCCTGACTGATTGACATCGCCCTGAGCGGAGTGACGCGGTAAGCGCCGCGAAGTCGAAGGGCGATGAACGAATCTTTTATCGCTTCGATTGCGGACTTCGCCCTCCGCTCAGCGCGATACGTCCGGCAGATGTAATAAGAAAATTGTCAAAGAAAGAATCAAATTATCTCATCAATAAATACAAGGAGTAAAAATGTCTGACCAAACCCGCTATAACTTGAACGAATCTGATCTGCCAAAATTTTGGTACAACGTCATGGCCGATAGCCCCGTTCCGCCCACGCCGGTTCTGCGTCCCGATACGCTCGAGCCGGTCACGCCGGATTTTCTATCGGTGTTGTTCCCGATGGAATTGATCATGCAGGAAGTCTCGACCGAACGCTATATCGAAATCCCCGAGGAAGTGCGCGAGATTTACAAGCTGTACCGTCCCACGCCTTTGCTGCGTGCGCGCCGATTGGAAAAAGCGTTGGACACGCCCGCACACATTTACTACAAGAACGAAAGCGTTTCCCCTGCCGGGAGCCACAAACCGAATACCGCGATTGCGCAGGCGTTCTATAACAAGGCCGCCGGGACCAAAGCGCTCACGACCGAAACCGGTGCGGGACAGTGGGGTTCGGCGCTGGCGTTGGCTGGAAACTTTTTCGGCATCGACGTGGAAGTGTACATGGTCAAGGTTTCATATCAGCAAAAGCCGTATCGCCGCATCATGATGGAAACCTATGGATCACAAGTCTTTGCCAGTCCCACGGATCGAACGAATTATGGCCGCTCGATCCTGGAACAGGATCCGAATAGCCCCGGCTCATTGGGCATTGCCATCTCGGAGGCTGTCGAAGTTGCAGCCACATCGGGAGGCAAAAAGAAATACAGTCTCGGTTCGGTGCTCAATCATGTGTTGATGCATCAAACCGTGATCGGCGAAGAAGCCTTGAAGCAAATGGATCTGGCGAACGAATATCCGGATGTGGTGATCGGATGTGTTGGCGGCGGATCGAATTTCTCCGGCCTCGCTTATCCGTTCCTGCGCGAAAACTTGAAGAACGGAAGAAAGACACGCTTGCTCGGCGTTGAACCCACTGCCGCTCCCTCCCTGACCAAAGGTGTGTACGCCTTCGATTACGGCGACACTGCCAAGATGGCTCCCGTCGTTAAGATGCACACCTTGGGACACGGCTTTGTCCCACCGTCCATTCATGCGGGCGGATTGCGTTATCACGGCATGGCTCCCAGCTTGAGTGCGTTCCACGATGCGGGCCTGATCGACGCGATAGCCGTCAAACAGAAACCGACGTTCGAGGCCGCCATCCAGTTTGCGCGCGCCGAAGGAATCATTCCCGCGCCGGAATCCGCACATGCCATCCGCGCCGCGATCGACGAGGCGCTCGATGCGAAGAAGAAAGGTGATAAGCGCGTGATCCTGTTCAACTTATCAGGTCACGGTCATTTTGATCTCACCGCTTACGAATCATTCCTGAACGGAAAGCTGGAGGACTACGAATATCCCGCTGATGCAGTCCAAGCTGCCATGGCCGACCTGCCCAAGGTCAGCATGCCTGCGTAAACGATCTCCTTCTTCTCCCCACGATAAAGGCTGGCCTGACGCCAGCCTTTATCCATTCAGCCAAACTGTTTTCTTTGAAAATTTGAAGGGGCTATTCGGAAACTTCCCCAAACGCAATAACAGCAATATGTTGATTTAGAAAACTTGGAGATGTGCCGTTCTTGCTGGGAACGATTTGTCCGAGTGTGTAGCCGCCTGCAACCGGCACAAACGAACCGAGGATGTCCTGTACCCTGGAAATCTCTGCACCCGGATTGGCCTTCATCAACATCTGCCAGGCGATATCCACCAACACCAATGCGAAGAAAGGCTTGGCATTTCCCAGGGCTAACAAGGCCTGTTGTGCAGCCTGACCGGCGGCCTTTTCGCAAGCCGCGTTGCTTCCGACCAATAAGTACGCGTCGATCCCATCGCGGACAGCAGCGTTCATGCGAAAACTGCCATCGGCCTCCACGCGGATGGGCGAACGCACTACAATGTCCTCGCCCTGTTCCACTCCCAATGGATAAAGACGCGCAAGATAATTCAGCGGGGGAAAGGCCCAATCGCGTGCGGGATGGCCAAAGAGTTCCGCGTAGGTTTCCGAAGCCGGGCGCCCGTCCAACGTCCGGAGCCAGAAGCCGCGCGAACGCGTCACACGGAATTGACTTCCAACCGGGTCCCAGCCATGAGCGTATCCAACTCCGACGCGCAGGTTGCCGCGCAGAAACGCCACCGACAAGCTTCCGGTTCCGGTTTGGTTGCCTGCCATCTGGTACGTGCTTCCGGTGCTCAAATCGCCGCTCGAGAGTCCGCCTGTTATAAGAGGCAGCACTCCCGGTTGAATTGCGGAACATAGCTGTTCGGCATCGCCGTTGAAGCCATCCGCAAACAAGAGCGCGGCCTGGTTATCGGCGTGTGCGGAAGCCAGTTCCATTAACTGGATAGCGGTTTCACGGCTTGATTGGGCATAACCGGGCAGCCAATGGGATTCGGCTCGAAAATCGCCTTTGAGCAAAGCCAGCACCACGGAGTTCGCTTGCTGGCCGTGATTCGTCAACCCCGCTGGTGAACTAAACCCGATCAATGGCATATCGCTCAACAGACTGGCGAGACCCGTTGCCACGTCGCGTGCCTGGAATTGATGCGATGCGATCAAAATGCCCAGTCCCGGCGTGCCTGCGCCGAGATGGTTGAGCGCCTGATGTGCGGCTTGCAAACCAGCTTCGCGCCCGCTAAGGGACCGGGCAACTCCAACTGCGGCTTGAAGCGTCATGGGATTTGAACCTCAGATGCAAGTATGTTCATGCCTGTTAATTCTCTGCGATCGGCACGGTAACGTGAAATGTCGTTCCGTGGCGGAACTCGCTCTCGAACCAAATGCGTCCACCTTGCATTTCCACCAGACTCTTGGTGATGTTCAATCCGAGGCCGGTGCCTGGTGCTTCACGCACTTTTTGGTCTTCCGAGCGGAAGAATTTTTGAAAGATCTTTTGTTGATCTTCGGATGTGATTCCGATGCCATTATCCTTTACCCAAAGATGAACAACCTGCCTGGCGCCTTCTGCGTCCCAGTGGTTCTCGGAGTTTTCGGCGCCGATCAACACAGCACCTCCTTCGGATGTATATTTGTTGGCATTGCTAACCAGATTGGTCAGCACTTGACCGAAGCGGGTACGGTCCGCCCAAACCTTTGGCAGGGCAGGCGGCAACTCCACTTTGATAACCTGTTTCTTATCATCCGCCTGGCGTTTGATGGAGCGTACCACCTCATCCACCAGTTCATTGACCTCCACTGCCTTATAGTCGAGACGCAGACGTCCAACCTCGATCTTAGAATCATCGTTCAAATCCGAGACGAGCGTCGACATGCGCTCCACGTTGGAGTGGATGGTGTTCAGGAAGTTGCTTTGCATCTCGTTGATTTGGCCGACCGCGCCCGCCGCGATTAATTCGGTGTATCCTTTGATCGATGTCATCGGGTTTTTGAGTTCGTGCGCCACGAAAGAAATGAACTCACTCTTGGCGAGATTGGCGCGCTGCACTTCGCCGTACAACTGTGCGTTCGAAATTGCGATGGCGGCGTGATCGCTCAAGCGGTTCAGGAAGGCGATATCCTGCTGGGTGTCGCTGACACTTTCGAGCAGCACCAGCCCGATGACCTGTGCCTCGCGCCGGATGGTGATCACGATCTGGGTATGTGCTCCGGGCAACAAGCCGTCCGTGCCTTTCGCATCGAGCGTGACTTGTTGCGGCTGGCCGGTTTCGAAGGCCGTTTTCAACGCCGGGAGCGTCAACGGCATCAACTGGTTTTGGAAGTCCGCAAGATGATTTTCATAACCTTGCTGGGCCACGATGTGCAGGTTGTCTTCCTCGATCATGCCGATCAATCCGGCGTCGGCACTGGACTGGCGCATGGCCCACTCGAGTGTAATGCGCATGGCGCGATCCATCTCGAGGCTGGCGTTGAGTTCGCGGTCGATCCGCTGCATCACGGAAAGCTCTTCGACACGCGCCGCCAGTTGCTGGTCGGTCAGTGTGAAGAGACGGGCATTTTCCAACGCGACCGCCGCTTGTCCGGCAAAGGCCGTGAGCAATGCCTTGTCTTCGTCCACGAATGGCAGGCCATCGCGGCGGTTGATGACTTCGATCACACCCAGCACATTATCCCTGATCTGCAGGGGCACAGCCATGAGCGCACGTGTCACGAAGCCGGTCCTTTCGTCTGAGTCGGCGCTCCAACTTGTGGACTGTTTGACATCGTTTTCGATCACCGGTCCCCGCGTGGATACAGCGCGTCCTACGATTCCATCACCGGGCGGTAAACGCTGGCCAAGCAAATCTTTTGCCACTGGTCCCACCGTAACTCTGAAAACCAATTCCCCGGTTTGATCATCCACAAGAAACAGGCTGCCAGCTTCGCAATCCAAAATATTTACCGCACTGTCGAGGATGTTCTGAAGCAGCGGTTCGATTTCCAGCGTGGAAGTTAATTGACGGGTTACATCGTTCAACGTGCCAAGCTGGCGCGCACGCTGTTGGGTTTCGTGCAGCAGACGGGCCTTCACGATCGCGCCTGCGGTCTGGTCTGCAATGGCTTGTAACAGGTTGAGCTGGCTGCGGGTGTATGCGATGCCCGCATCACGACTGCCCACGCTCAGTGCACCGATGGATTCGGCGCCTGCATTGAGCGGCACACCCATCCATGCAAATACACCCTCCGTTTCAGGCGCCACGTTGCGCGTTTGACATTCGCTCAGATAATTTTGAGTCAGGATGGGGCGGCCCCTGCGAATGATCTCCGGGTTCAAACCGGTGTTCGACGGATAGGGGATGTTTTCGCGATGGGTGAGGCGGTCGCCGTTTTCGACACAAAAGCCGTAATAGAAATAATCGTTGGTTCGATTGTAAAGCGTGATATGCAGATGGGATGTCGGTATGATCTGTGCGGTTTGGGCATAGATCAATTCGAGCACGTCATCGAAAGTCAGGGTGACGTTGACGCCTTGCGAGACGCGGGTTAGGGCGTTCATCTCCTGCACGTGCTGTTCAAGGTCAGCAACCGTTTGAATTCGTTGAATCCCTACCGAGGCTTGATCAGCCAGGTTCTCTAAAAAGCTTAGGTCGCGCGGTGTATACGGCTGACCAATGAGACGCGCTCCCAGGGCCAGCCAGCCGGTAGGCTTTCCATCGCCGCGCAGGGCAATGAATAGACGCGCTCCCAACAAGGTCAACCGCGTCTGCTCGTCTTTTAGAGTCTCGGGCAGGGAAGTTTCGTCCAAGTATAAGGGCAGCCGTTCTGTGGTGAGATATTGCGCCAGCGCCCCTCCGGCAGAGAAGCGAATGTCGGTACTTGATTTTCCATCTTCATCGGACAGGGAAGCGTACTGGTCATTGAGCGGATCATAAACATAGATGTGAAGCCGGTCCGGTCCCAATGTGGAGACGATTTGTTTACGCAGAATCCGGCCGATCGCATCCGCGTCGAGCGCACCACTCAACTCATGAATGAAGTTCTGGATGTTTTCGGTATAGGCGCGCCTGCCTCGGAAGAAAGTGGCGTCTACAAACTTTTGAACCTGAACCCGTAGCGGGTCGAGGAAGATTGCAATGACGAAGACCAAACCGCCAACCCAGATCGGATTCGAGGCTGGCATGGCAGCTTTGAAGACCAGGCTTAGTCCGCTCACCAGCAGGGCGTATCCACCCACGATCAAAACCGTCAGAGCCGTATAAATGATTCCTTGACGCGCCCAATCATCCGTGCGCAGGAAGCGGAAGCGCAGGATGGTGTACCCAAGCGTCAACGGGAAGAAGATGATGGGAATGAGCAGCAAAGGAGTGAATTCGAAAAGCTGAAAGGGCGTGGTGAGGAACCAAACTGTGAGCGGCCCCAGCGCGATCACAGCCCCGGTCAAAATCGTGCGTGACTGGGCCTTGATCACCGGCGACGGTGCCGCGAAACTGTAATAGAGGTTGAATAAAATATATGTAATGCTGGATAGCCCTGCAAAGACATAAAGGAATTGCCAGGCCTGTATATAGGCCGTGGGATTGGAGAAGTTGAACAGGGTGGTATACGCATATCCACACAAGATTGCTGCAATGGCATATCCCGCCCACCGCAGGTAAAAGCGGCCTGAGATAAAGCTGGCCTCCTGTGGAAAAGCCAAGGCAAGGTCTATCACGGCGCCACCGCTCATGGCCAGACTCAACGTCCAAAGATAAGTCAGGGAGTGGGTGGTGTACAAATCGAAGAGCGAACCGAAGCCGATGCTCAGGGAGGAAGCAAATAAGGCAAAGGCGCGTCCGGCGGATTCGGCGCGGCGGATGGCCAATATCCAAATACTCAGCAGAAGGAAGAACAAGCTCAATGAAATCGGAACAAAGTAATAGGTGATCTGGTCCTTGAGCGGAAAACTATGAAGCGTAACGTTATAGTTTTTTTGAGTTCCATTGGGAGAACGAACCGCCACAGAAACATGGTCGCCGGGATGAAAACCACCCAGGATGGCTTGGACCTCGGATGTATTGTGAACGGCTTTTCCGTTTACTGAGAGAAGCTGATCCCCAAGCTTTATACCCTGATTGCGGAGGTCCCAGGCTGGGGCTGCCGTGGGTGGGACAACCCCGTTGAATACCATGGTGTGTTCATAAAACGCGCCGAGAAAGGGATAACCCATCCACCAATTAGCGAGGAAAAGCGCGATGATAAAGGTCGCGATCGCCAGAAATTGATAGAGGAACGTCACCCCTTGCAGGGCCTGGTCGAGATATCTGTTCGAACGATTGGAAATTACCATGGTAAAGTGAATGAAAGACCGTATCGCATTTTACACAATTATACAAAGAAGAATATGGTACTTTCATAACAAAGCTGTTAACTCACCTTACGCCCATAGCGGCAAAGCGCTTACCGCAAAGGCGTGAAGCCCGCCAAAGGTGATTTTTTCTCCGCGAAGGAAGAAACTTTCTTGGTGTTCTTCGTGCCTCGACGGTGAGAAAAAGCGAGAATTGCGTTTAATCGTAGTGGGGCGGACAAGAATGTCCGCCCCACTTTCGACGTTAAATATCGAGGTTTCTCACGAACTTTGCATGGGTTTGGATGAACCGTTTGCGGGGATCCACTGCATTGCCCATCAACATATCAAAGGTGCGGTCGGCCTCCGCCGCATCCTCCACCGTGACGAGCAGCAGAGTGCGGTTATCGGGGTTCATCGTTGTTTCCCAGAGTTGCTGCGGATTCATTTCGCCGAGACCCTTATAGCGCGAAACACTTGCTTTATCGCTCCCAAACTCCTTGACCATCTTATCTTTCTCTTTGTCGCTGTACGCATACTTGACCTGGTTTTTATACGCCACGCGAAACAGCGGCGGCTGGGCAATGAATAGATGACCGTCTTCGATCAACCCTGGCATATAGCGAAAGAAGAACGTCAGCAACAGTGTGCGGATATGACTGCCATCCACATCCGCATCGGTCATGATGATGGTGCGGCCATAACGCAAACCTTCCATGTCGAAGTTGTCGCCGATGCCCGTGCCCAATGCGGAGATCAACGCTTTGATTTCATTGCTCGATAGAATCTTGTCGAGCCGGGCGCGTTCGGTGTTCATGATCTTGCCGCGCAAGGGGAGAATGGCTTGGAAATGCCGGTCGCGTCCCTGCTTCGCGGACCCGCCAGCGGAATCGCCTTCGACGATGTACAACTCGGTCTTCGATGAATCGCGTTCGGAGCAATCCGCGAGTTTGCCGGGCAATGTTAAAGATTCGAGCGCCGACTTGCGGATCACCAGATCGCGTGCCTTGCGTGCCGCATCGCGGGCGCGCGCCGAAGTCAGACATTTGGCAATAATCGTTTTGGCGGCTTGCGGATTCTCGTCGAGGAACGTTGCGAAGGCCTCTCCCACGATTTGCTGAACATACGTTTGCACCTCGGGATTCATCAACTTGACTTTGGTCTGCGATTCGAATTGTGGTTCGGGATGCTTGACCGAAACGATGGCCGTCAGGCCCTCACGCGTATCATCGCCGGAGAAATTCGGATCGGCGTCTTTCAGCAGCCCATTCTTGCGCGCATAATCATTGACCACGCGCGTAACCGCCGAACGAAGTCCGGTGAGATGCGTGCCGCCGTCGATTGTGTTGATCGTGTTGGCGAACGAATATACGGATTCTGCGAACGCATCGGTATATTGAATGGCGGCCTCGATGCCAATGCTGTTCATTTCCTTCTCAACGTGAACCACCGGATGAAGGTTTTCGCGGTTGCGATTCAAATAACGGACGAAGGATGTGAGTCCACCTTCAAAGTAAAACTTCATCTCGCGCTGGGCGCGTTCATCCACAAAATGAATCGTCACGCCGCGCGTCACAAAGGCCATTTCGCGAAAACGCTGGACGAGAGTGTCGAAACGATAATCGATATCTTCCGTAAAGATCTGCTGGTCGAACTTGAAGCTTTGTCGGGTGCCGGTTTCGTCCTTGGCAACTTTACCGATCTGCTTGATGATACCCTGCGGAATGCCGCGCTTGTAGTTCTGCTGCCACAACTTTCCATCGTGCTTGACTTCGGTCGTCATCCACTCCGAGAGAGCGTTCACGGCGCTGACGCCCACGCCGTGCAAACCGCCGGAGACTTTGTACCCACCTCCGCCGAATTTTCCGCCCGCGCCGATTACGGTCATAACGACATCCACCGTTTCCATCGGCCTGCCTTTGGCGTCTTTCTTCGTCGGATGCGGGCCGACCGGGATACCGCGTCCGTTATCTTCCACGGTGACGCTGCTATCTTCATGAATCGTAATATTGATCGAAGTGCAATAACCGGCCAGCGCCTCATCGATCGCGTTATCGACAACTTCGTAAACGAGATGATGCAAGGCTTTGATGTCCGTGCCGCCTACATACATGCCTGGGCGGTTGCGGACATGTTCGATGCCTTCCAATACTTGAATGGAACCAACATCGTAGTTTATTTTTTCCGATTCTTTCTTTTCAGCCATTTAATCCTCTATGCCATATGCCATACGTTGCGAGGTTGTCCATTCCAACAGAAACAATCTGCTCGCGAAAACGTGAGATTTATGCTTGTGTTG
>JBJKOR010000835.1:0-1750 GCA_046707185.1 Anaerolineales bacterium
GCACCAGAGATGCGCACATTCTGGCCGATGATGCTGGCGCCTTTGGATCTCAACTCGTCAACCGTCATAAAGTATTCGGCATTTGCCTTCGTGGCTGAGTAGATCAAATACACAACTGCCGCGAGAATCAACACACCACCAATAATAAACTTCATACGTCCCATAGACTGCCTCCAATCACATGAGAAAACTCTAAATCTACCTTTATTCTACATATTGAGATTAATAAATGCTGAAAATGGTCTGGATATTCGTCATAGGATTTTTTTGCTTTCATCCTGTTTTTTGGGTAATGATTTTTTACTTCCACATCGGAAGAAAAAAACAAGCTGGGAAAATATTTCATTCTAACTTTGCCAGGCCCGTTCGAATGGCAAACCTGACGAGTTCGGTGCGGGAGTGCATGTGAAGTTTTTGCATGATGCGCTCTCGATGGCGAGCAATGGTCTTGGGACTTAATCCCAGCTGCCTGCCAATTGCGATATTGGTAAGACCTTCGGCGACCAATTCGAGAACCTGGCGTTCCCGGGTGCTGAGAACGTCCAAGCTGGTTGCCAACGGTTGAGTTTCCTGGCTTTGAGATACAGCAATCAAACGCCGACTTGTCAGGCGTTGATAATCTTCAAGCAGCCAACGCGCCAGTGCTGGCTGCAGATAAATGTTTCCCTGGGCGATGGAATGAATTGCGGCTACCAATTCATCCGCTGCGGCTTGTTTGGTGAGATATCCGGAGGCGCCTGCGGAAAGCATTTCCATGAAATACTGCTTGTCATCATGAACGGTTAGAGCCAATACTTGTGAATCGGGGCATAGCTCTTTCAACCGCCGCGTAGCTTCCAGGCCGTCCATGCCCGGCATGGTGATGTCCATCAATATGATTTCAGGATGTTTCTCCTGGGCGCGTTCGATCGCTTCCGAGCCATCGCGTGCTTCTGCCACCACTTGGAATTCACCCTGTGATTCGAGAAACGACTTCATACCAGCGCGAACGATATCATGATCGTCGGCCAGCATTAACGTGATCTTATCCATCCTAGTGTTCCTCTCTGGTTGTTTTTATCAACGGGATGCAGACTTCCACCGTTGTGCCTTTGCCCGGTGTAGACATAAGACTGAGTTTTCCGTTGAGTGACTCTACACGCTCGTTCATTCCAGCCAAACCCCAGCCGCGCGGCGGGCGGAAATTTTCTCCTGGATCGAAGCCGCGCCCTTGATCGGAAACTCGCATCACTACTTCATTGCATTCGTATCGTATCTCGACTTTGGCCTGCTTCACCTCTGCATGGCGTGCCACGTTGTTGAGAGATTCCTGCGCCACGCGGAACAAAACCGTCTCCGTCAGTGAATCGAGCCGCCTCTTGTCCCCGGATACTTCGATGGCAACATCCAGCCCCTTGGGACAGCAATCTTGGGAGATCAGGAAATTTAGCGCTGGCACTAAACCGAGATCATCCAACTGGGAAGGCCTAAGGTCATGAACGAGGTGATAGAGTCCGCGCGACATTTGACGTGCCAACTCTTGCAGATGATCTACCATTTGGGTTGCATCCCGGCGCTTCAACGTGTTGCGTAGGGTGGCCAGTTCGAGAGCGAATGCCGAGAGTATCTGCGCGGTCTCATCATGCAGTTCGCGCGCAATGCGAGCGCGTTCATCCTCCTGGGCGCGCACAATATGTTGCAGGAGTTCATGCCGGAGAGTCTCGCGTTGTTCCAACGCTTCCAGGTGTGACTGCTGAGCGGATATTAATTC
>JBJKOR010000836.1:0-2617 GCA_046707185.1 Anaerolineales bacterium
CCGCTCGTTGAGAAATTCTCAGAAAAGTTTGGAGACCAGCCAGAACAGCGGTGAACATACTGATTGATCCAATAACTATTTTAAATAATATATCGTTTTGACCTTCTAAAGAAACAAACGTTAAAGTTCCAGCAATAGCTGAGAGAATAACTATTGGGATTCCGATCGCCAAATGATATTTTCCTAATCTTTGAGCTGTATTGTAGTGACTTTGCGAATTTAGAACAACCCGACGATACCATTCCAATAATAAATCTTGCTGATTCGATTCTTCCATAATTTATCCTTTTATTTCTCAATACAGCATATTGAACCAAGGTTAATTATTAAGCCTATTATGAGCCATCTATTCGGATAACTATTTTACCATTACATCCAACTTACAAAATCAACCCACAAACAATAACTTGTTATAATCCCTTCCATGACTTTTTTCTTTCCCGAAGATGATCTACAACGCGTGACGCCCGAAGAGACGCACATCACTTCGCTCACCGCCGAGCCGTATCCCGATGGCACACGCGTGCATGTCAATATGGAAATCACGCCGTTTGAAACGCGGCCGTACATCGAAGTCCTGATCACGGATGCAGACGGTGAGGAAGTTGCCGCCGTCAGCATTGTCGAGCCGATGGGCTGGAAATTGGAATTCACGATGCACTTGCGCGGCGCGAGCGCAGCGAATGCGAACCCGTTCAAGATCGAAGCCAAATTATTCTATCCCGATGGTCCGCACGCCGAGCCGGTGACACAAACCTTCGAAATCCCCGTTGCGAATTGAAGAGAATGTTTCATTCCCATAAATCTATGACTCCATGTCGTTGCGAGGAGCGCAGTCCTGAGCTTGTCGAAGGGCGTAGCGACGAAGCAATCTCCCCATTCCAAAGAGGAGATTGCTTGCCAAAGGCGTCGCCTGCGGCGTACTGCGTGAGCTCCGCGGTCGCTCGGTCTCGACTGCTTGCGTCTCGACCAGCGCTCGCAACGACATATCAAACATGGAAAGCCCGCATGGGCTTCCGTGAATTAAGGCGGGGACTTCGAGTCCCCGGCTTATTAATCATCCTTGCTTTGCTCCTTATCAGTTGTGCACCGAAAGCCACAGCCACCGCCACGCCGACCATCGAAGATGCGACCGCGACTCCGTCTGCGACGCCGCTGCCGATCAAACCCACGGATGTGATGATTCTGTCCGTCGAGGAGAATGGGTACGCGCATCTCTTCGCGTACGTTCCCGGCTCGTTGATGTTGACCCGCCTCACATCAGGAGAATGGAGCGATACAGATCCCGCCATCAGCCCGGATGGGAAGCGAATCGCCTTTTCGTCTGATCGCGATGGATTCTGGAATCTCTACACGCTCGATATTCAAAGCGGAAACGTCACGCAGCTTACGAACAATCACAATTACAACGCCGCGCCCACCTGGTCGCCTGATTTGGCATGGCTGGCATACGAAACGTACCAGAACGGCAACCTGCAAATCGCGTTGTTGTCGCTGACCAATCCCAAACAAGCTCCGATCATCTTGACCAATGACTCTTTCACGAGTCATTCCCCGGCTTGGGCGCCAGACGGACGAAAGATCGCCTTTGTCTCGAACAAGACCGGCAACGACGATGTGTGGCTGGCCGATCTCGATAAAACCGGAGCGGCCCGCTTCACTGATCTCAGCCAAACGCTGCAAGCCGCCGAGAATCATCCCGTTTGGAATTCGGCTGGCACGCAACTTGCCTGGGCATCCGCCTCGACCGAGAACGTGAATAACAGCGGCATCTATATTTGGGATTCCACGCAGCCGAACCGTCCTGCCAAATGGGTCGGTGATGGCAATTGGCCTGCGTGGAATAAAGATGGCAATGAAATCGTGGCGGGCGTTACCGGTGCGAATCGACAATTGATTACGGCGTACACAACCGCCGGCAATCCCATCCTTTTGCCCGCGCCGTTACCCGGAACACTGCACGGCATCCTCTGGCCCAGCATCGCTTTGCCAAATCCACTTCCGCAAACCTACCAACAAGCTGCGGCCCAAACACCGCCGGCATTATGGAGTTCTTCCATTACCCCGGTGAGCGGCATTCCGTCACAGCGACAAGTTGTGGTCCCGCTGCCCAATGTTCAAGCGCCGTATCCGCAACTGGAAAACCTCGTGGACGATTCCTTCAATGCCCTGCGTCAACGCGTGCTCGATGATGCGGGCTGGGACGCGCTCGCCAGTTTGGAAAACGCTTTCGTTCCGCTCACCACCGCCCTCGATCCGGGCCTCGGAAACGATTGGCTTTACACCGGCCGCGCCTTTGCGCTCAACTCGCTGATGATCAACGCTGGTTGGATGTCCGTGGTGCGTGAAGATGTCGGCTCGCAAACCTATTGGCGGCTTTACATCCGCGCCCAAAAACAGGATGGCAGTGAAGGTGCGCCCATCGAAGACGCGCCGTGGGATTTGAACGCCCGCTACAATCTCGACCCGGTAGTGTACGAGGCCGGAGGAAAAATACGGCCCCGTCCCCGGCGGATACTGGATCGACTTCACGGCTTTGGCGCAAGCCTACGGCTGGGAACGCCAACCTGCCCTGCCAAACTGGCGCAATTATTATTCCGGTGCGCGTTTCACCGAA
>JBJKOR010000837.1:0-2028 GCA_046707185.1 Anaerolineales bacterium
GAAAAAGCGAAATTGACTTCCACGAAACTCCAACCATCCCGGTTGGATCGATCACTCCGTGCCGCCGATTCGAAGCCCAAAAAATTGCTCGATCAGCTCCGGGAAGCGCTGCCCACGAAGCACTATTCCTATCGCACCGAACAGACCTATATCGACTGGATCAAACGATACATTCTTTTTCACAAAAAGCAACATCCCAGGAATCTGGGGGTGGATGCAATTCGTAAATTCATTGTTTACCTTGCCGAGGATCGGAAAGTCGCCGCCACCACCCAGAACCAGGCGCTCAGCGCCATTCTTTTCCTGTATCGCACCGTTTTGCAACGAGAGATCAACCTGCCTCCAGACCTGATCAGCCCATCTCGCCCCAAGCGGCTGCCTACGGTACTCACTCACGAAGAAGCCATGTCCATTATCGATGTCATGCATGGTGTACCCCGCATCATGGCAAAAATTCTGTACGGAAGCGGGCTGCGGCTGATGGAGTGTCTGCGCCTCCGAGTCAAAGATATCGACTTTGAACATCGCCAGATCATCGTGCGCGGCGGCAAAGGCGACGACGACCGCTTCACCATCCTGCCCGATTCCGTCGCTGCCGACATCAAACATATCCTCCAGGACGTCAAAGCTCTGCATCAAAAGGATCTTCGGAGTGGCCATGGAGAAGTTGCCCTGCCCAATGCCTTGGGAGTCAAATACAAAAATGCGGGCAAGGAATGGGGCTGGCAATACATCTTTCCCGCCTCGCGCCTTTCGCCGGATCCGATTTCCGGCGTCCTTCGACGTCATCATCTCGACGAATCCGTTTTGCAAAAAGCGATTCGAAATGCTGCCAAGCTCGCAAAGATTGATAAGGAAGTTTCTGCCCATACGTTCCGCCATTCTTTCGCCACCCAGCTCTTGCAAAATGGATATGACATTCGTACCATCCAGGAACTTCTTGGGCACAAGGATGTAAAGACCACCATGATCTATACCCACGTACTCCAACGCGGCGGAAGGGCAGTCAAATCTCCGCTTGATACCTGATACTTGACACTTGATACTTGATACTTGGAACTTGACATATGTCCCACTCTGGCCAAGGCGTTACCCGCCATCGTTATATGTTCATTCCGCGCACGATTGTTTTTTTGCGCGATGTCGATTTACAATTTCTCCCATTCTTCGCGCGAGATGTCAGCTTCCCGAAGAATTTCCGCAAGGAATGGTTTTGAAATCTCACCCTTGTGTGGGTTGGGGATGGTTAGCCTCAGTCCATCACTCTCCCTCAGCATGTTCTCATGGCTGGCTGGGGAATATGGTCCATTGAAGCCGAGTTTTACAAGATAGCGGATCAGGTCCCTGCGGCGAACAGGTCCAAAATGAGGCATTAAACCTTTTCCATCACAAGCCGAACCCCGTTTGCTTCAGGTAGTTCGTGTCCCAGTTTCACACCCAGCAGGATCCATTCTTCCAGTACTTCCTGCAATTGCTCGCGACACTCCTCCAAGCTGGAGGCATTCGCGAGCACACCGCGAAAGCCAGGAATGTCCCCGTAGTATGTGCCATCCTCAAGGATTTTGTATTTTGCGAGCTTCATCGCTTCGTGAATATATTGAGTTAACATATTTGCTTCCTTCTATACTCTAACGACTCAAATCCCTGATAGAATATCATGGTTTTGTTGCTCTCGATTTGAATGTTTATTCGAAGATTATGTAACTACTCAGCCTATTGACTGAATTTAGGAGCAAACGGTGGTTGAGTAGGCGACGTTCCCCAGTCGCCGTATCGAAACCACCAGGCTACATGAACACAATCGTATGTGGTTTCGATATGCCCTTCGCAAAGTACGTTCAGGGCTACTCAACCACCCATGCTGAGTAGTTACAAGATTATAGCATAAGCACAGTGTAGAAAAATCCCATGCCCCAATCCGATCAAGGCGTTACCCGCCACCGTTATATGCTCATTCCGCGCACAATTATTTTTTTGCGCGAGGGCGATTCGTATTTACTCATCAAAGGTGCGCCGACCAAGCGACTG
>JBJKOR010000838.1:0-9614 GCA_046707185.1 Anaerolineales bacterium
CTCATGTCCTGTCCTAGGCGACGATAGCCCACATCGCTCAAAACCTGTCAACCAAATGATTCAGGATCGATTTACACCGACATTCTTCTATGAGCGTTTTCTTTGCCTATTTTGTATTTCAACGTTCAGGCAGATAACAGCGTGAGTAATGCCGACACACTTGGCGACACACTCCCCCCACCTCTGCCCTGACCTTCGTATCATGTACCGCATGAGCGAGACGTACCAGTCGAAACGGGAGCGCTGGCAGCGCATGCTGGAGTCATTGCCTGTTAGTTTGCGTGAGCATGTTTCCCTGCGCAACGTTGAAGCGGTTGCAGCGCTAACTCCGCAGGCGCAGGAGCGACTAGCAGAAGCCATTCAAGCCGGCCTCAAGCGCATCCCACGCGCGGTGGAGCAGCTGCGAACCAACCCAAATAGATCCATCGCTGATCTGCTCGATCCGCCTACTCAACTCGATACGATTTCAGCCTCCTCTATTCAGGACGATTCGCAAAACATCCAAAGAGACCTGGCGGATTTGATCCAGGCATGTTTCCTGGACATGCCGCGTATTTCCGCAGAGGCACTGGCGAACTCCGAAGTGCTGGGTGTGGCTCGCAATGTCGCTCAGGCGCATGAGCAACTATTCAAGTCCAATCACGTGCAAACCGATTTTGTGATGATGGTGCTGTACGGTCTCATGCGCCAAACGCTGGAACGTCTCGAAGAAATGATCGAAGAAACCCCTGCCCTGCGGCAGGCATTCGGCCAGAGCAACCTGCCCTGGAATTCCAACGATAGGAGAAACACAAATGCTTAAACGAATCGCCTCGACCGGCATCAACGTGGTCGTGCTCGGTGTGTCGGTCGCCGTCTTTCTACTGGCGTTCATCGCCCTGAATGCCCTGGGCGCGGCGCAAAAACCGCCCACGATTTCCGTACTTTCTGCCACGCGCGATCTCAACATTGGTGATGTGATCACGGCGAATGATCTCGCGGTCAAGACGGTGTTTCAGGATGACAACGCCAGTCTGTACATTCCCAGTGAGGAAGTCACGGCCGTTGCCGGCGGCGTGGTGGCACAACCCATTTTCAACGGGCAACCCATCTTTCGATCTGCCATCCTCGCCCAAGCCGCGGAAGGAACAAGACTCTCGGCAGTTCTTGCGAAGTATCCGGGCTATAGCCTCTTCCCTCTGCCGCTGGATGCAACCAATCTTGTCGCGCCCGACGCGGAGGCATTCCTGCCCGGCGATCTGATTGGCGTGACCGTGGTGATCACCAGCCGCCCGCAACAGATGACCACGCCAACCGCCATGCCCGAAGTCATCCTTCAACCCGGCTATGGAGTCCAACCTACAGCAACGCCGGCGCCGCAGGAGATCGAACAGGCAGACGCCTTGAGCCGCGCCTTGCCGCCGCTGGCAAAAGATTTATTTCCGATGGGTGTGCGCGTGATCGCCGTTCAGGGATTGCCCAAGCAAACTGATTCGAATACTACAAACAATTCAGATTCATCCTTCACCATGCAGAATCAAAAACAGATGCTGGTGCTGCTCATTCCGAATGCAAGCCGTGAAGTGTTATCGCTCGCGCTTCAACAGGGAGACCGCTTGGTGGTCTCGCTCATGGCGCGCGGCGAGGATAAACCGACGGCTGGCTTCACCTACTGGGACTTCGAAGACTTGTTCAAATCGGATCGTGAAGAAGTCCTGCACGGAGGTAAATAATGCAAGTACTTCTGCTGGGCGCAGGGACAGTAACATCGCGGCTCAATATGCAGTTGGCGGAACAAGGCCATTCCGTCATCGCACAGATTGCAGCGTTCACGCCTCAACACATTGACCTGTTCGACTTCCGCGCATTGATCGTTGTCTCACCCGAATCATCCGTCACGCCTGAGAGTCTGGTCAAGGCCGCCGAGCGCGGCAAGTTGATCTTCGTGATCGCGGGTGTAGGCGATGGCATGTCCTCGTGGGCAAATGGAGTTGGTGTTCCTGCATTAGCCTATCCACCATCGGATGTGGACATCAATAAACTGTATGAAGAGATGCGGCGCGCCGACGCCGGCAATCTCGCGGCGGACGATCAATATCGCCGCGCGGTGTTGGGCAGTGATATGTCGGCTCGCATTCAATCCGGCATGGCGGTGAGGAAGATCGCAATCACTTCACCTAAAGGCGGGACAGGCAAAACAACAGTGGCAGTAAATCTTGCGGTGGCGCTGGCTCTGTCGGGTATCACCACCTATCTCGTGGATGCAGACGGAAATGCCGGCGCGCTGCAATATCACATGCGCATGGAGCGTGTCAACACGACCATGATCGGTTTGCTTCGCCGCGAGATCGCCAAAGCGAATAAAGGAGTCATGAGCGATGTGGCATCGGGCGCGGTGTATTTGAATGCGTTCACACCCTTGGACAATTTGCCAACGTTACGTGTTTTACCTGGACTCATCACAGATGATCTCGGTGATGAAGTGCTGCAACAGGAAGCAAAAGTTGCGGAGGTCATTCAAGGACTGTATGAAGCCGGCGTCGCAGCGGGAGGCGTGGTCATCATGGACATCGGGATCAATCCTGCGCATGTGGTCCATCGCGCGGCGTTGAAAGCCGCCGAAGGAATTGCCATTGTCATCAAACCCGAAATTCCAGATTTGGCGGAGACTCGCCGTTGGATCGCAAGGATGATCAACTCCCTGGCAAATGTTGTCGGCAAAAGCAGCGCGCATGAGTTTGTAGGAAGCCGCGTAAAACTTTGCTACAACCAGGTGGTGGGAGATGGGTTCAAGTCGGCGCACAAGATGCTGCAACAAGCGTTAAGTGAAGACAAAATCGAACTCGCTCTGATTCCCAACGGCATCCTCCCAATTGTGGATCCACGCCTCGCGGCGCAGGCAGTGAACTCGGACCGCCGCGAGGACATCTTGATCTGGAGATACAAGAAGGAAAAACTGGAAGAACTCGGTCCCTTCGCCGATTCCCTCTTGGGCTTCGCGGCGCACTTTGTCCCCGCGGTGAGAGAGGGCGCGTCACGCGTTGGACTGCTGCCGAATGCCAACAAAAAACGCGGCTGGTTCGGAAAGGCATAAACGATGTTCGACATTGCCGGCAAAACTCTGAAGCCAGTCACCGAGGCGCGTTCCGCAGATGAAATGGAACGCTGGTGGAATATTCTCGCGGATGAGGGACGTGCGAAGAAAGCCATCGAGTCCCTGCAGCGCAGTATGACCTCGACCGAGATCGAAGCGCTAGCGCGTAAGGTCTTTGAAGAAGTGAGCCAGCGGGCAATCGACGCTGGTGTCACATTACCTCCCGAATACATCCTGCGATTGATCGGCGATCTATCCGGCATGGGCCCCCTGCTCGAACTCATCGCGCGTTCTGATGTAGAAGACATTGCCATCAACCTGGGATACATCTACGTGTACACAACCTCGAACGGCTGGGAACATGTGGGCGCGGCTCCTGACGGGATCGGCGATGCCTTGCGCGTCATGATCGACCGCGCCGGCCAGCGCGCCCCGACTCCCGACTACCCGATTGCGGATGCTATGTTGCAGGTCATGGTTCCATTGGGTGATGGGACGGTAAGGAGAAAGGGCGTGCGCATCAATTACATCATGCCCCCAGCTTCTCCATATGGCGATACGATCACCCTGCGTATCTCGAATTATCGCACTGAGTCCGATCTCATGCAGGGGAGTCTGGCCATGCTTTGCGTGAACAGACTGCCACCTGTTCCGCGTCCCAAATTCGATCCGAAAGACTTCCCGCGCGGCAACGGCATCCTCACACCCGAAGCCGCCAACTATTTGTTGAGCGTCATGGTGCATGGCGGCACGCTGGTTATTGCCGGCACGACCGGTTCGGGCAAGACTTTTGTCGGTCAGCGCATTCTTCAGGAGATGCTCGACTATTATCCGCGAGGTGCGATCCGTTTGTTCATCGTGGAGGATAGTAATGAGATCATCTTAAATGGATGGAACGGTGACGGCAAGAGTGATACAGGCAATATCATCTACACAGTGACGCGCCCTGAAATTCGCGGCGGTCCGCCGTCTGTCACGATGTATGACCTGATTCGTTCAGCGTTGCGTTCACGCCCGCATGGAGTCGTGATCGGAGAAGCGCGCGGCGCGGAAGCGTGGGAATTAATTCGCGCTGCCGCAACCGGACACGGGCATTCGGCCTTCACGATCCATGCCACCAGCGCCGAGCACGTCTGGCCGCGTTTCCTGCAAGTGGTGCAGGCGCATCCCGATGTAGCGCGTATGTCCGAAATCCAGATCGCACAATCCTTTGCTGAAGCGGTGACGGCGGCAGTGTATATCGAGCGCAATCCGCAGCACGGACAGATCGTGCGTGAAATCGTGGAAGTCTCGCCAATTGTGGAACGCACGGCAGCGCGCCCTTCCTTCTCTCCTCTTTTTCGCTATGAGCAAGGTAGGGGTTTGATCCCCACAGGCAATCGCCCCATGCGTCCGGGCTTTCGCGCAAATGATTTGAATATTCCCGAAGCAATTTTCAAGGGAGGGTTGTAATGACGGATCAAACCATTGGTTCGACGAGAACCTTTGTATTGGCAAAGGGATTCACGCAGGTTGGTAATCATGCCGCGTTGATCGGCGAAGATGGTACGCGCCGACTGTTCGCCGAATTATTTGCAGACCCGGATCGTCCAGAGGTGCGACCGCAGGAGGCTTATCAGGCGATTCTGTCCTCCATGCAACCAGGTTGGACACTACGGCTGTTGCAATTGTTCTGGCCGGATCCGGTCCCGCGCGAAGCGTTTTACCAGCAGGCACAAAAATGGCAGGATGAAAAGTCTGAGGGGCTCTCCATCCTGCATCAAGGCTTGCTTTTATCTATTCAAGAATCCCCGCTTTCATTCTCCCGCCGTACCATCCTAGAGTTCCTTTATCCAGGTGAAGAAGGGCTGGCATGGTGGGACGGGATGAGCGGAGTATGTCAGGCGTTCGGAGTATTGGTAGAACCATTGGTAGACGAAAATATTCTGAGTCTGATGCGGTGGGTTTTCAATCCGACGCTTGTATGATTTTATCCATCATCTCCAACAATGCAGGCATGTTAAGGCTTTCAAAAATCGAGCGCGCCTTTTGGGCATATTCTTTTGCCTTCTTTTCTTGTCCTGCTTTTAGCAAACCAATCGCAAAATTTCCAAAGTCTGCACCCATGCCATAATTATCACCTATTTGCTGCCGCAATCTCAATGCTTGCTCAATTTCAGTCTCAGCTGATATAAATTTGCCTAAATCCAGATCTCTTCTCGCAATAGCTGATCTTGCATTTGCTTCACCCAAACGATCTCCTACAGCTTGATATAGAGACAGTGCTTCGTCATAACTCGAGAGTGATGCCTCGGATTCTTCAGTGAGTTGTTGGATGTTGCCAAGATTAATCAATACATTTGCCTCTCCCAGTTTTGCCCCAATTTGACGAAAGATAGATAGGGATCTTATATAGCTTGATTTAGCTGCATCCAAATCCTTGCGGTCTTGCTGAATATCACCAATTCCTTTTAATACATTCGCCTCTCCAAGTCGGTCTCCTATACTTCGAAATAGACTTAAAGCTTCGTTATAATTACCCAGAGCGGCATCTTGTTCATCGCGGAAGAGATATATATTTCCTAGAGCTTGGAGAACATTTGCTTCACCTAATTTTGCTCCAATTGCGCGATACAAGGAGAGAGATGCGTTATAGCTGGCAAGAGCAGAATCGAGGTCCTTTATATACTGTTGTACATCACCAATGGATTGCAAAACATTAGCTTCACCCAATCTAGCGCCAACCTCTCGAAAAAGGACTAGAGCTTGGTTGTAACTTTGTAACGCGGCATCAATTTCTCGGCGGAATTGTTGCACATCACCAATGGCCTCGAGAACGTTGGCTTCGCCCAATTTATCACCGACTTGATGGAAGAGGGCAAGAGCTTGGTTGTAACTCTGTAGGGCGGCGTCTCGTTCATCGCGAAATTGTTGCACATCACCAATGGCTTTGAGAACGTTGGCTTCGCCCAAGTTATCACGGATTTGATGGTAGAGGACAAAGGCTTGGTTGTAACTCTGTAGGGCGGCGTTTCGTTCATCACGAAATTGTTGCACATCGCCGACCGCTTTCAGAGCATTAGCTTCCCCATGTGGATCGCCGATCTTGTTAAACAGGGCAAGAGCTTGGTTGTAGCTTAAAAGTGCAGCATCCAATTCTTTTTTAAACTGATATACATCACCTAATGACAAATCAACATTCGCTTCAAGTTGGTTGTCCGAAACCCCTAAACTTTTGGCAGTTAGCAGCCAGTATTCCCACTCATCAAAGTTTTGGAAGCGGTTAAAAATCCAGTTTCGTGCTTTTATTGCTAGAGATGCAAGCTGGTTACCATCTTTTTCTGTAATCAACCATTCGGCAGCTTTTCGTAAATTACCTAACTCTAGCCCAACATCTGGGGCCGCAAGATCGGTATAATATTTATCAAACAAAGAAATCAGCCATTGAACCATTCGATCAAATGCGGATTTTGCTGTTAGCTTGGGGGATTGAGAAAGTTCATAATTAATAAAATCGTAAATCAACTCATGAATCTGATAACGATCAGGTTTAGCTGACAAAACTCGGATGAATGAAGACCTTACCAACTCATTAAGAATTTGGTGGGCTTGTTCTGCATTGACATCTAAAACTGCTGCCATAGCAGTTATATCAAAACTATAAGAGCCAAAAACCCCTAGCGTTATCAAATACTTTTGATATTCTGGGCTTAATTCTTTATAGCCGAGATCAAGAATATTAAATAAATTAAGGCGTTTATCACCTTCGATTTTCAATTTCATGATCCCTCCGCTTTCGAGCCGGTTGATCATCTTTTTGGCGGGATCATTTTTAGATTTCATTTGATGTGCTACAATTTCAATTGCCAATGGATTCCAGTGGCAAAGCTCCCCTAATTTCAAGAAAGCCGATTTTTCTTTATCTACAGATGCCTTGCCTAGAACAGAAGCAAATATCTCTAGTGATTGCTCAGAGGTCATTTGATCAAGAATAAAAGCGTTATTTACTGGAACGAGATTTGAAGATTGCTGAAGACGACTTGTGATTAAAACCGAGCATGGAGGTGATGGTGGCATAAAATCTGCCAACGCATGTGCATTGCTTGGCCGTAGATCATCTAAAATAATTAAGTATCGGCGGGTCTTTAGGAAGGTCTTTAATGCATCGATCATTACACCATAGTCACTTACCGGCGGTAAATCAATGCCACAGGATGTCACCATATAGTTCAAGATTTGTGTTGGCTCTCTTTCGCCCAAACTGACCCACAAAATTCCTTCAAAATCATCTTTGAGGTCATTTGCTATCTTTTTAGCTAATTCGGTTTTACCGACGCCACCAATACCACTCAAGCCAACAACTCCACCTTTTGAATTGTTTTTTAAAATATAACGTATGCGATCTTCAATATCCCCTCGGTTAATATAAACCCGTGTTGAGAGTGGTGGAATGTTACTTCCAGGTGTTCCCCCAAGTTGTTTTACAGTGTTTTGGCCAACATTATCGCCAATAGTTATGTTCCCGCCTGTACTATCCTGAATGTTGATGACTACATTCTGATTTCCAATAATTACATCACGCCCACCTTTTACGGAAACTACGTTTGATGTCTTTGAGAAATCAAACACACCGCTACGCTGTGACCAAAAATTTGGGGCTAACTTAGCAACAGTTCCTCTGTAATCCGAAGGAATCCAGAATATCAAACGGTGACCGCGTAATGAGAAATCTTCTCTCTGATACTCAAGAAGTTTGATCGCCCTTTCGCCAACTTTATCGAGTCCATAAAAATGAACCACCGTTTTTTTATTTTCCGGCTCTTTGACAACGTTCAAGTAGTGCAATGGATTTACAACATCTTTTTGGAGTTGGTATTCTGTAAATTTAAAATCTCTAAGTTTCTTTCTCAACTCCTCAGCTATTTTGCTAAGAGTATCGCGCTTATCATAAAGCGCAAAAACCCAACACCCTCTTTCGGCATATTGAAGAAGGGTTACCAAGTCTGCTAATTCAGAATTGTCGAACGAATCCATTTTAATTAACCATTTGCAATCAAATCTTGAATTAATGGATGCACATCGCACCAAACCTCACCATTGGAATATTCTAACAATGCTCTTCCTTGTAGAAGGTTTTGAACAGCTACATCGCTCACTATTTTCTTATCGTTAAGCCTAGCTTTTAGGGTTACATAGTCTTCTTGGGATAAAATTGAAATAAGGTCACTTTTTTCTTTGCCAATGGCTTTCTTTGCATCTTGTACTTGGATCGTCTCGCTATTTCTTCCTACTGCACTAACTGAAGCCCTTTGAATCAGTTGTACTAGTGTACGCATTAAACCACCGCTGGCATTGATTATCAGCTCTTGTGCTTCAGCGTCAATCAAATTATCGTTCATGCGCTTACTGATAATTTCCAAAAGATTATTCTTGCAATCAACATCCTCAGAACCATCTTTGTGCCTAATTTTTAAATTTGGCAGAATATAATATTCATCGAAACTGTTTTTGATGATTGTAAAATCAGATGAATACCTTAGCCCGATTGGGAATGTGTAAACAATACATGCATGAAGTTCAGTTAGAGAAGTACTATGCCCTAAAAATATTTCGCGGGCGCGTGCCAAATCTGGTTTATCTGTTCCCTCGACGATAAAAAGAACTGGACGACCATAATTCACCGATACTTGGTCCGCAAGCAGGTTGATCTTTTCTATCAATTCACCAAGTTGGGTTTCAACCCTGGCTCTAATATCTGAGCGTGTACTACCCTCATTCGTGAATTTTGTCTGGAATTCCATTGCTAAAAAATTCAACTTGACTGAATACTCGGCATCTTGTGGCGGCTTGCGATATGGCATTGCCCCAAAAATCGTTTGCTCAAAAAAAAACGAAATTTCTCCCCAAAATTCTTGAACAATTTGCGCCGGCGCTTGTGCTATTACATCGCGATCCGTTGCTTGCCTGAATAACGCACTAGCCATCCCCAGCAGTACATCAACATAAGTTAATTCAGCGATTGGGAGTGATCTTTGTGCCGCAAAGGGAACTATGAAAAATCGATTTTTCAATTGTTCAGCTAATTTATTGAGTTCTGTGGACTTTCCACTTCCTGTATGCCCAGTAAATAATATTTTCACATGGTTTCCATGCAAACCCATACTCTGGATAAGGTTCATCATATCTGTGCGAGGATTATCAGGCCTATTTACATAAAAGCTCTTTAATTCCACACCCTTTAGCGGTTCCCGGGGATCAAAAATTTGTATCGCTTCTATCAAGTTGCTAGCTTTCATGGAATACTCCTGGTAGCAAAAAGCAATTCAAATTGATTTTATCACGGCGTAATGCATTAGCGACACGGACGGAAGACCCGTTCGTGTCTTTTTGTATTATGCCACCCATGCCTGAACCCCAAGACCAGTTTGCCGCCTCCATCGCCTCCGAAGCTGTTGAAGTGCTGGAAGATCATTTGCTCTTTCCGGGTGGATACCTGCTCCCCCTTTCCGCGCGCGGCACCGGTGTGCCCGGTATGGCAGATCGTCCCTGGTCACGACTCACC
>JBJKOR010000839.1:0-1578 GCA_046707185.1 Anaerolineales bacterium
TCGGGCATTTGGCGCAAGCCTCATCGTTGTGTGGCGCATGCAAAGATGCCTGCCCCATTGATATCGATCTGCCGAAAATGTTGACGAGGGTTAGAGCCGGAAATACATCAGAAGGCAGAAAGCAGGCAGCAGTAGGCAGTGGCGTTGGGCTTTCACTGATGAGCAAAGTTGGATTGAAAGCTTATAGCATGATCGCGTCGTCGCCGCGATGGTTTATGATTGCTCAAAAGTCTGCTGGAATTGGGACAAGAATCGTCTCTCCGTTTTCACAGTGGATGTGGATTCCATCATTTACGGGCTGGGGTTACAGCAAGGATTTTCCGCGCTTTGCTGTGAGAAGTTTTAGGGAAAGATTTCGACAAAGTGGAAGTGAACAGGGAACAGAGAATAGGAAAGAAGTTGAGAAGGAAGAAGTAATCGCCTCTAAGACGCAAAACGAAAATCTGGTGGAACGATTTGTGAATGAATTGGAGACAGTCGGCGGACACGCCTATCTTGTAACGCAAAATGAATTACCCAAAAAGTTGATCAAGCTGTTGAAGGAGCACAACATCGATGCGACGATGATGTGGGACTCGGTTCCAACGTTGAAAGAAGCGGATTTAATGGAGTCCGGCATCAGGGCGGTCAGAAGCGTCGATCCTTCGCTCAGGGCAGGCATTACGGGCGCGCTATCCGCCATCGCTGAAACGGGGACATTGGTTATTCCATCCGCCAAAGGCCAGCCGCTGGGCACATCCCTGCTTCCTGAAATGCACATTGCCATCATTCGATCATCTCAAGTTTTTGGATCGTTGGATGAAGCTTTGCGAAGCGAGGAGGTGCGTGAGGCTTCCACGATCGTATTAATCACCGGGCCGTCGCGCACCGCCGATATCGAGATGACACTGACCATCGGCGTGCACGGGCCGGAGGAATTGCACGTTTTCATATTACAATCAGATTAACTTCTTAATGACAAACAAGCGCTATTTCTATTTTCTGGGCATCTTGAGCGCGATCTCCATTGGCGGCGCAGCCCTCGCTTATCAAGCGACAGCGATTACTGGACCGGGGCTATCTGCCGACGGGGCAATCTATCTTTCCACGGCAGCCAACTTACTAAAAGGCCGGGGACTCATTGATTTCTATGGCAGGCCATTGACTCTGGCACCGCCTCTATATCCCATACTTCTCGCATCGATCAGTTTCATCACTCGTGTAGATGTTTTCGTCATCGGCTGGATAGCCAACATCCTTGCTTTTGGATTGATCATTTTCTTTTCAGGGATTCTGTTCCAAAGGATTTATCCTGAAAGATTTTTACTGGCATCCATTGGAAGTATTGCCATCGCCACGTCACCATTTTTGATCGATGCCTCCACCAGTATTCTATCCGACCCATTGTTCATGTTACTCGTTATTCTCTTTCTTTTGGAAGCAATCCGTTTTACCGGGACCCGAAAAACAGTACAACTCTTTTGGATGAGTTTGTGGGCATGCCTGGCATCGTTCGACCGATATGCGGGTTTGGCCCTGGTCGTAAGCGGCGCACTCTTTCTAGTGTATTTTCTGCGCAAGGATTTCGTAACTGGAATA
>JBJKOR010000840.1:0-11076 GCA_046707185.1 Anaerolineales bacterium
CCCTGAAGACGATGCGCAAAAACGGTCAGGATGGTTGTGTAAAGCGGAGTAGTTGCCAGAAGTCCGGTGAGACGCGAACCGAGCAGCGGCGCGGCCCCGGTCAACAGAATGATGAAAGCCGTGCCGATCAAAATGCGCGAGGGAATGTCCCATTTGCCGGGCTTAATATCATTGAATTGCATTTCGCCGTTCTTGGGCATCAAAAAAAGCGCCAGCACAAAGGTCAAGGTTACCGCGATGATCAAGGGCGTAAACGGAATGATGATGTTGTCCATCAGCAGCACGATTCCAAAATAGGCCAAGATGCTTGCGCTCAGTGAGATGCGCCAGCCAAAGCGAGTCGCCAGCCAGGCATAAGTCAGACCAAATACAACCAGCGAGAAACCGCCGCTTAAGGTTCCATCGATGGCGGAGGCTGCAAAGGACGCACCGTGACTCAATGCAAGGAAAAAGATTACCGGGCCTGATGTGAGCGGCAGTCCCACCAGCCAACCGCTGGCGGCCGGTCCCCATTTTCGGCCAGCAAGACTTGCACCGCCGAGAATAACCGGCGCAAGGACGAGTTTCAAAACGAATTTGCTCATGGTTCTATCGTCGTGACGATCGTATTCTTTGCGCCCGCGTCTTTCAATGACCGCGCGACGGTTTCCGCTATTTGGGGCTTGACCAAAGCGATCATGTTGCCGCCGCGTCCGCCGCCGGACAGCTTGGCGCCCAACGCCCCAGCTTTGCGCGCCGCTTCAACCAAGCGATCCAACTCCGGGGATGATACGGTCAATTTTTGCAGCAGCGCATGATTTTGATCCATCAGATTGCCAAGTTCTTCCCAGTTTCCATTTTCTGTTTTTTCTTTTGCCTCATTTACAATTTCACCAATCTTATCAAACACTTTTTCGTATTTTGCTTTATCCGCTTCCCACAGCTTGCGAACATCGCTGACGGATTCTTTGGTGGGTGCAGAAATTCCACTATCGCCAATCAGGATCGTAAACGGTTTGTCGACTTTCAATAATTCAATCGGCTGACCCTTTATAAAGAACACAGGCTTGGCGTATGTGATGACAGTATTATCAATTCCCGATGGCGTACCATGATGAATCTTTTCGATCTCGTAGGCAATCTCATTGACTTGTTCGTCTGTTATGGATCGTCCAAGATGGGATGACAAGGCTCGTATCATCGCCACGGATACTGCCGCGCCGGAACCGAGTCCCGATGCAACAGGAATGGTGGAAGAGATGTGGATTTGGAGATTCGGAAACGGGTCGATGCTAAATGCAAAGAAAAGGTTATGGATAACGGCGGCCAGCGGATGGCCGGAAGGAAGCGCATTGAGTTTGGTGTGGAGATCGATATCCGGGGCGTCGATCCAGATTCCTTTTTTCGCCGAATCTGTCACATCGACATCGGCATGAACTTGCGAAACAGGGACCGCCAATGCCGGCCGTCCATAGACCACGGCATGTTCGCCAAAGAGAATGATTTTTCCGGGAGCAGATGCGGAGGTCATGCGGGAATAAGATAGAAAACTGCCAACACTGCCAATGCCCACAGCACAATGGCAATTTGCAAAGGACGATCCAAGAGCAGAATCTCTTCGGGCGCGCCGCCCGCGTGTTTGCTCTCGATCAAATACAGATAACGGAAAATTGCATAGAGCACGAAAGGGATGGTCAGCATCATGCTGTGGTTCGCAGGAACGTTCGGCGCGGTAAATGTATAGAGTGAATACGCCACAATCGTGGTGCCTGAAACAATGATGATATATTGATCGAGCAATGGAATGGTATATCCTTCGAATACTTTGCGATGCGAACCTGCCCCTTGTGCGAGCAACGCCAGTTCCGCGCGGCGCTTGCCAAAGCCGAGGTACAACGCCAGCAGAGTCATGACGATGTAAATCCAGGGCGAGAAGCGCTGTACGTCGATCAACGTCACGCCGCCCTCGACGCGCAGGACGAAGCAGGCGGCCAGTACCAGTACATCGACAATTGGAATATGTTTGAGCCACTGGGAATAAGCGAGGTTGAGCAGAAAATAAACAAGCACGACCAGCGCAAATTCCGGGTCCATGATGTAACTGATGGACAACGCGATGATCGTGAGTAGAATTCCCGCTGTCCAAGCCATGCTCAGCGGCAGTTCGCCCGAAGGAATGGGACGTTTCTTCTTTTCGGGATGCTGGCGGTCGGCTTCGATATCCACGATGTCGTTGAAAATATACACGCTGCTTGAAATAAGACAAAACAGGAAGAATCCGGCCAGCGTCTCAAGAAATGCTGTGCGGTGAAATAATTGTTTGTCAAAGACGAGCGCGGCGAAAATGAAGATATTCTTCGACCATTGACGCGGCCGCATGGTTTTGAGGAGGGCTTTTAGCATGATGTAATTTTACATCGGTATTCGATAATCGAACATTGAGTAAAAATTCATTCCATTCCCTTACTGTATTCACGATCCTGAACTTATGTGCCGATGGTCGCGGTGATAAAAAATTCAGCTTTTACCCGCCGATATGCCACATCTCCACCTTGGGCAGGGAAGTTGTGTTTTCGGATCGAAGCTCGGAATAGCGGTCGGCGCGCGTATTCCATACGCTGGCGATGGCTTGTGAAATTTCCTCGTCGCTCGCACCGCCGCGCAGCAGGTCACGAAGATTGACACCTTTGACGGCGAACAGACAAGTATATAAATCACCTTCCGCCGAGAGACGCGCGCGACTGCAATCGCGGCAAAAGGGTTGTGTGACGGACGCAATAATACCGATCTCTCCGCTGCCATCGGCATATTGCCAGCGTCCGGCCACCTCACCTCGATAATTCGGTTCGAGCGGTTTCAGCGGCATCTCGGCGCTGATAAGTCGGATGATTTCGCTGGCTGGGATTACATCCTTCATGCGCCAACCGTTCGTGTGACCGACATCCATATATTCGATGAATCGCAGGATATAGCCTTTTTTGCGGAAGAAACGTGCCATCGGCAGGATGCTCGATTCGTTGACTCCGCGTTTGACGACCATGTTCACTTTGATGGGACCCAAGCCTGCTCGAGCGGCCGCCTCCATTCCTTCCAAAACCGTTTCCACCGGAAAATTCACATCGTTCATGGCTTTGAAGATGTGATTATCCAGCGAATCGAGGCTGACTGTGACCCGCTTGAGTCCGGCATCTTTAAGGAGTTGTGCCTGCCGGGCCAGGAGGGAACCGTTGGTGGTCAGGGTCAGATCGAGGTCGGGATTATCCGCGATCATGGCAATCAACTGGTGGAGGTCGCGCCGTACGAGAGGTTCGCCGCCGGTTAATCGAACCTTGCGGACACCGTGCCGCACGAAAATGCGAACCAGCCGTGCAATCTCCTCGAATGTCAGGATTTGGACGCGCGGCAGGAAAGCATAATCTGAGCCAAAGATTTCCTTGGGCATGCAGTATATGCAGCGGAAGTTGCAGCGGTCTGTCACAGAAATTCGTAGATCGCGCAAGGGGCGATTGAGGGTATCGGTCAGGGTCATTGAAAGTTACTCAAATTCATTATTTTCATAGAAAGACGTAAGACGGACCGGCATATTTGCCATCTTACTTATGGGGAAGGTATTATAACTGTATTATATGTACCAAATCGCCAATTGACGGGAGTGCCTAGCCATGCTATTATGCTGGTAATTATTTGCACTTTTATAATTAAAAAAGGAGTTATTATGAGCATTGAATTTTTCCTTCGTATTATCGGAATGATTGTATTCGCTTTGGCAGGAGGCTATTTGGGAGCGGATCTTTCAAAATACTATCCCGTGGCGGATGAAGTTCGTACAATTCTATTGTATACATTAACAGGCGCATTGGCAGGGCTTGTTCTCACGCCATACATCACGACGCGCCCGATGCGATCCTTGCGTTCCCTTCTTGGACGGGTGGCGGCCGAGACATTATTTGCGGGGCTGACTGGCCTCGTGGTTGGCCTGCTTTCAGCAGCTTTGTTGGCGTTTCCTCTTTCGCTCCTGCCTGAACCCCTCGGACGCATCCTGCCGTTCATTGGGGTTTTGCTCTCTGCTTACTTTGGCGTGACTGTGTTCGTGATGCGCCAAGGCGATATCATGAGCCTGTTTGGGAGCCTAAGCGGAAGAGGCGGTGATGGCGGCTCCGGCTCCTCTTGGACGAATCTCAACCGCACAATCTTACTCGATACCAGCGTAATCATCGATGGACGCGTGGCCGACATTGCCCGCGTTGGGTTCCTGCCCGGCACGCTGCTAATCCCGCGCTTTGTGCTGAACGAGTTGCAATACATTGCCGATTCACCGGACGGCCTGCGCCGTCAGCGCGGACGACGCGGGATGGAAGTGCTGGCAGAGATCCAAAAGCTTCCCAACATCCTCGTGCGTATCAGCGATATCGATGTGGATGGCGTGCGCGAAGTGGATGATAAACTCATCGTGCTTGGCAAGCAGCTCAAAAGTCCGGTCTTGACCAATGATTACAACCTGAACCGTATCGCGGAGTTGCAGGGTGTGACGGTGCTCAATATCAACGAATTGGCAAACGCGGTCAAGTCGGTGGTGCTACCCGGCGAAATCCTGAAGATCAATATCTTCCAGGAAGGCAAGGAAATGGGGCAAGGCGTGGGCTATATGGATGATGGCACGATGGTGGTTGTCGAGAACGGCAAGGATTATATCGGCGAGTATACGGATGTGCATGTCACCAAGGTTTTGCAGACTGCCGCCGGACGTATGATCTTTGCCCGTGTGGAAGAGGAAAACGGCAAACGAAAGAAATAAATAGTCACATGGTCTTTTGGTCATGTAGTCTGCTGGTCGTATCGCCAGCCATTGGACTATCAGGCCAACCGACTAACTGACTACGGGACTATCACTATGATACGCATCTATAATACTCTCACTCGCAAGAAGGAAGATTTCCAAACCATCGAACCGAATGTTGTTCGCATGTATGTGTGCGGCGTGACAGTTTACAACGATGCACATGTCGGCCATGCCATGTCGTCACTGGTGTTCGACATCGTTCGCCGTTATTTGGAATATCGCGGTTACAAAGTCAAACACGTCGTGAACTATACGGACGTGGATGATAAGATCATCAACCGTGCCAACCAGCTCAAGGAAGATCCTCTCAAGCTGGCTCAACGTTACATCGATGATTATGCACAGAATCTTGAAGACTTAAACGTTTTGCCTGCCACCGCTAATCCGCGCGCAACACAAACGATGAACGAGATTCAATCCATGGTCAAGGGCTTGATCGAAAAGGGATATGCCTACGCGGCCTCGAACGGCGACGTTTATTTCCGTGTCACGAAAGATCCTGATTACGGAAAATTATCCGGGCGCAAGCTCGATGATATGGAAGCGGGCGCCCGTATCGAAGTCGAGGAAGCCAAGGAACATCCGATGGATTTCGCGTTGTGGAAATCTGCCAAGCCCGGTGAGCCATCCTGGGATTCGCCGTGGGGCAAGGGCCGTCCTGGCTGGCATATCGAATGCTCGGCGATGAATCTTAAAGAACTTGGAGAACAGATCGATATTCACGGCGGCGGTAACGATTTGATCTTCCCGCATCATGAAAACGAAATCGCGCAAAGCGAATCGTTCACGGGCAAGCCGTTTGCGCGTTATTGGATGCATAACGGTATGTTACAGCTCAGCGGCGAGAAGATGTCGAAGTCGTTGGGCAACATCGTCAGCATCAAGGAATTTTTGTCGAAGCGCGATGCGGACGTGATGCGGATGCTGGTTCTGAGCGGATCGTATCGCGCACCATTGATCTTCAACGACGAAACGCTTGATGCAGCGGAGAGATCCATTGACCGCATCAAGTCCGGATTTCGAGCGGCTCAGCCCAACGCAAAAGGAATCCCCGCTGGCAGCGCCTCCGAACTCACGTCGCAGGCCGAAGCGACTCAGCAGTCTTTCGTCGATGGCATGGACGATGATTTCAACACACCGCTGGCGTTGGCTGCGATTTATGAATTGGTCAAGGCCATCAACACGGCGCGTGATAGTGGTGCAAGCGACGATCAATTGAAACCCGCACAAGAGAAATTGCGTGAGTTGACAGGCGTGCTTGGCTTGCAATTGAAAGAGAAGCAAGGCTCCGGCGACGCCGACAAATTCATTGATCTGCTGGTCGAAGTTCGCAGTGAAGTCCGCAGGCAAAAGCTGTGGGCGCTCTCCGATCAAATTCGCGATCAGTTGAAAGCCCTCGGTGTGATCCTTGAAGATTCGAAAGAGGGAACAACGTGGAGGTGGGGTTAGTTAGTTGGATAGTCAGTTAGTTGGGTAGTCCTGTGGTTGGTGGTTGAACTTCCGAGAGGTCTGCGAAGCGCTCGGAAGTTTTTGTTTTTCCACGTAATTCGATGCAGCGTAGCTTCACTGTCACAATTTTTCATCCTTCTAATTGACCAAGTATTTCCTTGAACAAATCAAAAAGCAATTTAAGCCGTTCAGCATCTTTGATGATACCTTGTGCTTCGAAGTAGAGTTCGTTGTTTCGGAGTACCAAGCGGATGGATTTCTGCCTTTGAATCAGCCCGCGGATTCTTGGATTTGTCAATAAAGCTCGGACACGCAATTCATTGTTCGATTGGATGGTAAAGGCGCGGTCAAAGTCGGTATCGCCAATTTCAATATCCTGGGAGCCAAGTACTTTATCTATTTTACCGATCAGGCCTGTTCGAAAAATCGTAAACTGAAAACTATCCCTTTCATGGGCAGGAATCCGGATGCGGGTGTAAATGGTGTTGTACTCTCCTGAAATCACGGAGTAGGTATCCAGGGTTATGGTTCGATCCCTGATTTGTGTCTGGACACTGCCGGGGTGGAAGAACCCGCCATCCACAAACTTCCCGCCGAGTTCTGACGCAAGTTCCTTCCATGCAGAACTTTGCATTTGTTTGGCAATTACCAGCCCCACAATAATCACAAGGATGACCGCGCTCACAATCACAATAGCAATAATCATTCTGAGTTTCCTTTTCCAGATATCTTATCATTATGGCAGACAATTTCTCAAGTACAATCGACTGCATGAAAGAATTTATCTACTCCCGCAACGCAGTTTATGAAGCTCTGCGCGCCAAACGCCGCGAAGTGTTTCGTATTCAAGTTGCCGAAGGCGCTCAGGAAAAAGGCCGTCTTGATGAGATTCTGCGGATGGCAAAAGATCGTAAGATTCCCATTGAGCATGTACCGCGTCCGAGGCTCGATAAAATTCATCGCGATCACCAGGGCGTGATGGCGGAAGTCAGTGGTTATTTATATAGTGATGTGATCGAGATTCTCGAACGCGCCCGTGATAAAAGCGAATCGCCTTTTATTTTGATTCTCGATTCTTTGCAAGACCCGCAGAACTTTGGAACATTGCTTCGTACCGCGGAAGTTGTCGGCGTGCATGGCGTGATCATTCCGTTAGCGCATTCGGTTGAAGTGACTCCGGCGGTTGTCAATGCATCATCCGGCGCGAGCGAACATTTGCTGGTTGCCCAATCGAATCTTTCGCAAGCGATTGACGCGCTCAAGGATTCGGATGTGTGGATGGTCGGTCTCGACCAAAACGGTGAAACCCTCAGTGAGAAAACGGATCGGTATCTGCACAGTGCCATTGGTCTCGTAGTTGGAAGCGAGGGCGAAGGTCTGCGTGAGTTGACGCGCAAGAAGTGTGATATCGTGCTAAAACTTCCGATGCGCGGCAGGGTCGAATCGTTGAATGCCGCTGTCGCGGGTTCCGTGGCGTTGTATCTGGCTTATTTGGCCAGAACAAAATAAATATAATTATGTCATTGCGAGGATCGCGAAGCATGCCGAAGGCAACACAGCGACGTGGCAATCTCTTCGTCAATTATGAGATTGCTTCGTGGAGTTTACACTGAGCGTAGCGAATGTGCTCGCAATGACATCTCAAGGAGAACATATGCCTGACGCAACATTTCATTTTCCGCGTGGATTTCTATGGGGTACGGCAACCGCCGCGCATCAAGTGGAAGGCAGCAACACCAACAACAACTGGTGGAAGTGGGAACAGGACGGGCACACCGATGGCAAATCGGGGCTGGCTTGTGATTGGTGGGGCGGACGCTGGCGCGAAGATTTTGACCGGGCTGTGGAAACCGGACAGAACGCGCACCGCCTTTCGGTAGAGTGGAGTCGCATTCAACCCGCGCCCGATCAATGGGATGAAGAGTCGCTCGAGAAATATCGCCTGATGCTGCGCGGTATGCATGAGCGTGGACTCATGCCAATGATCACGCTGCATCATTTCTCGGACCCGCTCTGGCTTTCTGATATTAATGGGTGGGAAAACGATGACACGCCGCAAAAGTTTGCGGCCTTTGTGCGTAAAACTGTCGATGCCTTGAAGGAATACGTTACGACCTGGGTGACGATCAATGAACCCAATGTATATGCCTACTCGGCTTATAGCGAGGGCGTTTTCCCGCCCGGCAAGAAAGATATCGGTGCGGCATTTCACGTAATGACCAATTTGCTCAGGGGACATGCGCTGGCTTATAAGGCGATTCATGAAATCCAGCCGGAAGCGCGCGTCGGCATTGCGATGAACTATCGTTCCTTCCACCCCGCTACCGGGTCGCCGCTCGATAAATTTGTGGCGGGTATCCAAGCCAGGATTTTCAACGATTTGATCCCGCGCGCCGCGCAGGATGGCAAGGCGCGTTTCGTTTACAAAACAGTGCGCGTGCCGGAAGCCGTCAACACACAGGATTTTATCGGCGTTAATTACTATACGCGCGATCAAATCTCATTCGATCCATCGCGCGTTTCCACATTGTTCGGTCGTCAATATTTTCCCAAGGATGCCGATCTTAGCCCAAGCGGTTTCATCGCCAACGAACCGGATGGTTTCTATGAAGCCTTCAAATGGGCGTTGCAGTTCAAGGTTCCGATCATCGTCACGGAAAATGGCGTGGACGATGCCGAGGATAAGATGCGTCCGCGTTACATGGCGCAGCATATCCATCAGATGTGGCGCGCCGTCAATTTCAACTGGCCGCTCAAGGGATATTTCCATTGGTCGCTGGTGGACAACTTCGAGTGGGAGCGCGGCTGGACTCAGCGCTTCGGGCTGTGGGGCTTGGATGTGGATACGCAAAAAAGAATCCGCCGTCCCTCCGTAGACCTTTATGCGGCGATCTGCCAAGAGAACGGGCTCTCGTCTGACATGGTGCGGAAGTATTGTCCTGAAGTGCTCGACAAAATATTCCCCTCCTGACCTCGGCAGATGGTAAGCGTCATGGACTGCCTTGGCCCGCTGTGGCAGTGCATGACCACTCTCCGGCATTGTTGTCGAAGGACAACTCCACGCTAATGGTGTAGCGGTCCGGGGCATTATTCGGTATCGAACCGCTGCAGTTGGTACCTTTTGTACGGGGCAGGTTGTCTATTTCTGCCTGCAATGAAGTCAAATCCTGCAAAGCAGCTGTGCCAGCCGGCCCAATAGACGCTGATGGATTAACCGCCATGGCAGAAATAATGTGGTCGCGCTTTTCCTGTAACAAGGCCAGATATTCCTCGGATGGCAGCACCTCCACTTTATAAGAGCCGCCAGTTGACGCCATATAGTCAATCGATTCACCGGGACCAAGCTTTCTCGCACCATAGGCATCATCCGGTAGAGTAACGTCAATTACGGTATTCTGGTTCTGAGAAACATTCGTTACCCTCATCGTGGCACAAGCCAGCATGGCCAACGCCAAGGCAAGAATTGCAATGTGCATACGTTTCATTGTTCTTTCCTCCAACACTCGTCAGAAAACCTGATCAATTTCCACACAAGGGCGAAGTCTGCACATTCAGATCCGCGTTGGTCTGTGGAGTGAAATTCGGGTCCGCTACCGCAACACCGACCGGCACAGCGGCAAATGTCAGTTTCGAGGAATTCGTCAGGGTGACCGTGCAACTCAAGTTGAAGGGTTGATCCGCTGTAAATATGAAGTGGAACTCGTACGTTGCAGGCGGCAGCGATGCAAAGTTGCGGACTTCATAAGGGGTCAAGTCCAACGAATATGCCTCTTGCCCTTCATTAAGTATTTTTACTGTCAAGCCAGTTTCGTTGGTGTTGACGAAAGTCACGTTGGCATGCCAAGCTTCCACTCCTACCACCCAGCTACCATCCGGTTTCTGGATCAGAACGGGCGCTTGTGGATTATCGGTGAACACCAGCCACAGATCCCAATCGCCATTATTGTTCGGTTGGTAGACCAGTGACACGGGCTTGTCTTGCAAGGTCCAGACCCCGTTGACCTGTTTCAGTGTTCCAAAAAGTTCTGGTATGGTGATCTCACTGAAGTCAGGCAGGGGCGGTGCGGCGCTTGCAGGCGGATTGGTCGGCAATTCTTCGTTCCCACTGCCAGGCGTTGCTGTGACGAATTGGATGCCGGGCATGTTCAGGTTCTCGGGCGTGGTCGTGACGATGTACGATCCAATATCGCTGGGCGGATTGGACTGGAACATACTCGTCACCGCGTTGCAACTGAGCATGGGGACCACCAACAGGATGATAATCAGGATACGCAAACGTTGTTTGTTCATAAGCATCTCCTCAAATTCTTTCGCAATGGAAACTGCCGCTTATCCACAGAATTGTGGAATTCCCTGCGAAATTAGAATCTGTGTGTGAGTGATTTCCCCGGAAATATCGCTGTTCTCGGGATACAGCGAATGCTGTTGTTGCAGTGCATCAAGGCGATGCTCAAACAGGTTGCGATAGGTGCGTTGACAATCCGCACCATTGTGGATGGCATCCACTACCAGACTCTCGGAATTTTCGAATGCTTGTTGAGAAGCAGCTATGTCTCCTTTGGCCAAAAGAGTCGCGCCATACAATTCTGTATAAGTCCAATCCTGTGGGCGGTCTTTCATTGCAGATTGGATCATGCCCAGATCACCGCTCGCAGCGCCATTCTCCGCGGCCTGATCGTCGGCGGCGATATCGCTCGCGACTTCCCACGAGTCCAAAGCGGTCTGCACTGGGTCTCCGGTGATTTGGTCAATGGTATCGGTGGAAATCTTTTGGCTGATCTTTCCCGCGTTAATGCCGTCATTGTTGA
>JBJKOR010000841.1:0-1374 GCA_046707185.1 Anaerolineales bacterium
CTCGCAAAGGCTGGCATTGTCGAAGTCAATCAATTCTTGCAGAAGCTTTCTGAGGGCGAATCCGCTTTGCTCGCCATCGATGGCTTTGGGCAGAAATCGCTGGTCGATGCGAAGAAAAAGCTGCGCGCCTTGGGTTATGAATTGCCCGAAGCGGAGGCTTCTTCATAATCTTTGAAAGGTTTGCTTTTTCAGGTAAACTTGGCAGGCAGATACGAATCGTGTCTGCCTGTTTTTATGCCCCTACCGCCTTTGCGGGCGAGGGAGGAGGGGATAGATAAGGAGAGTGTATGCGTCATACCCACGGTTCGATAGAAGTAATTTGCGGTTCGATGTTCAGCGGGAAAACCGATGAGTTGATTCGGCGGCTTGTGCGCGCACAGATTGCCAAACAGAAAGTGCAGGTTTTCAAGCCTGCCATCGATGTGCGGTATGCGGCAGAGAAAGTGACATCGCACATGGGGAATAACTTCCAAGCCATTCCTATTGAGAAGTCCGCAGAGATTCGTAACAAGGTCGAAAAAGACACGACGGTCGTTGGGATCGACGAGGCGCAATTCATGGACGCGGAAGTTATCGACAACGCCCAGGAATTGGCGGAACGCGGCGTCCGCGTGCTGGTGGCGGGTCTCGATATGGATTTTCGCGGCGAGCCGTTCGGCCCGATGCCCACCCTGATGTCGAAGGCGGAGCGGGTGGACAAGCTTCACGCCATTTGCATGGTCTGCGGCGAAGAAGCCTCGCGTACGCAAAGGCTTGTCAACGGAAAGCCAGCGCGCTATGATGACCCGGTGGTGATCGTCGGCGCATCCGAATTGTACGAAGCGCGCTGCCGCATTCATCACGAAGTGCCTCGTTAGTCCGAAAGTCCGATAAGTCCAAAAAGTCTTAAATGTCTTGAACTAGACTTGTGAGACCTGTGAGACAAAATGATACAAGATTACAAAGAAGTATTAGCCGAAATTCTAATTGACGAAAAAACGCTGCAGCAGCGAGTCGCCGAACTTGGCGCAGAAATCAGCCGCGATTATGAAGGACAAAATTTGATCTTGATCTGCATCCTGCGCGGCGGCATGGTCTTCCTCGTGGATTTGATGCGGCATATCACGGTTCCGCATATGATGGATTTCATGGCGGTTTCTTCGTATGGTGCAGGGGCGCGTGAGTCTGGCGGCAGTGTGCGCGTGACCTACGATCTTCAAACAGACATACGCGGCAAGGATGTACTGTTGGTCGAAGACATTGTCGATAGCGGCAATACGATTGCCTCCGTGCTCGAATTTTTGCAAACACGCCAACCGCTTTCGCTGAAAGTCTGCACCCTGCTCGATAAAGCAGAACGACGCGAAGCAATCGTTCCGATTCATTATCGCGGCT
>JBJKOR010000842.1:0-2830 GCA_046707185.1 Anaerolineales bacterium
CTGCTGCCAAGCCGGCGAGAACAAAAAAAGCTGGAACAAGGAAACGAACCAGTAAGCCAGTGAAGAGAAGGAAATAAATGTCAATGATGAAGGTGCTGGTTGCAGAAGACGACCTGACGATGGTCCATCTTTTGAAAACTCTATTGAAAATGGAAGGCTTTGAAGTTGCCTCACTGGACGCGGATGATAATGTCACGGAGGCAGTGAAGGATAATTGTCCTGACGTTTTGCTTATGGATGTACATCTGTTGCATCAAAATGGGCTGGATGTTTTGGATTCGCTGCGCGCTTTGGGTCACAACTGTAAGACTCGTATTGTGATGACGTCAGGTTCCAACCTCGAGAGTGAATGTATGCAGCATGGCGCAGACGGATTCTTACTCAAGCCCTTCATGCCCGATGATCTGGTACGTGCATTGAAAGGCCTGAATTAGCCCTTGTGAAATCGTCGAACGTTGCTTTGCGGGAATTTCGATTTCCCGATGACTACGATGCAGTGCGGCGATTTTGGGAAGGCATCGAGAAGGGGATTCATGTCGGCAACTCGGATACGCCCGATGAAATTGGGAAGAAAATCCAGCGTGACCCCGATCTGTTTCTAATTGCCGAGTTGGACCATGAAGTTGTCGGCACGGTAATAGGTGGATTCGACGGCCGTCGAGGTATGATCTATCATTTGGCAGTAGCCGTCTCGCTTCGCGGACAGGGAGTTGGGTCTCGTTTAATGGGCGAAGTCGAAGCCCGCTTGCGTGCAAAAGGTTGTGCGAAATGTTACTTGCTTGTCTTGCAGGATAACTCGGAAGCGATTAAATTCTACGAACAAATTGGCTGGCAATCCATGGATGGCCGGGTTTCCCTGTACGGAAAAGAACTTGCATGAGTATCCGATTTGCTGTACTTACCGTCTCCGATCGTTCCTCGCGCGGTGAACGTCCCGATGCCTCCGGCCCGGCGTTGATCGAGTTGATTCAACGCCAGAGCTGGGAAGTTGTCCGCCAGGAAATCTTGCCGGATGATCTTGGTGCACTTAAAGAGACTTTGGCGAGCTGGGCCGACCGCGACGATGTGGATGTCATCTTGACCACAGGCGGAACCGGCTTTGCGCCGCGGGATGTCACGCCCGAGGCGACGCGGGCTGTCATTCAGCGTGAAGCGCTGGGATTGGCGGAGGCGATGCGAGCCGCCAGCGCCGCAAAATCACCACATGCCATGCTGTCCCGCGCGGTTGCCGGTATCCGCGGCAGTGTATTGATCATCAATTTGCCGGGCAGCCCCAAAGCCGCTGTGGAAAATTTTCAGGTTGTGATTCCTGCGCTGGAACATGCTGTAAAGTTATTACGTCAAGACCCCGATGCAGAAAAGGGACATTAGAAAGTTGTAGTATAATCGCACGGCCTTAATTCATCGAATCACATGGCGGTGAAGGGATAAAATAACCATAACAAGGAAAGAGTATGATTGATGTAAATGATCTTCGCAAGGGCGTTACTTTCGAGTTGGATGATACGCTCTATAAGGTATTGGAATACAGCCATAATAAATCCGGACGCGGCAATGCCTCCATTCGTATCAAAGCCCGCAACATGCTGACAGGTGCCAATATCGAAAAAACCTTCCAATCCGGTGACCGCGTGCAGGATGTGCGCCTCGAGTTCCATACCGTGTCTTATTTGTATGGCGACGGCGACTTCTATCATTTCATGGATAACGAAACTTTTGAACAACCCGCCATCCGAGGCGACGTACTTGGCGACGACGCCTTGTATCTCAAGGAAGGCATGGAAGTCAAATTGACTTTTTATAAAAGCGAACCTTTGGATATCGAATTGCCAACCTCTGTGGATTTGAAAGTTGTCGAGGCTGAAATGGCGGTGCGCGGTGATACGGCCACCGGCGTCACCAAGAAGGTCAAAACCGAGACCGGGCTTGAAGTCCAGTGCCCGCAGTTCGTCAAAACTGGTGATGCCATTCGTGTGGACACGCGCACCGGTGCATATGTAACTCGTGTTTAGGGTTATTCAGTTTTATCGTGGTCCATTAAGTATACATAGACAAGTATACAGGTGATATCACCTGTGTACTTGTGGATTTTGTTTATCTGCTCTTGATATGAAAACACCTGTTGGAAAAGAATGTAAATATTTTTTCGGGGATTACTTCCGGGGACGGAATGTGGAGGAGTGTAATCTTCTGAAAGCCTCGGGTCAAAGTTGGTCGGCGGATCTGTGCCGCACCTGCCCTGTACCCGGAATCTTGCAGGCTAATGCGTGCGAGTTTCTACAATTGCGCGGGGTGGTCCAGCGTCCGTTGACGGCGGGATTTCAAAAACGCGTTCAAGTCACCGCCTATTGCGAAAAAGTTCACCGCAACGTGAATGAACCTTATATCGGCTGCGGAGAATGCCATCCGTTCCCACCTGCGTTCGAAATCAAATCGAAATAAATTCCGAAGTTTCACCTGGCTGTCCCATGGGATAAAAACTTAATGTGACGAAGCTTACATTGCTCCTCGACCTCGATGACACCCTGCTCGACACCAATGTGGATGTGTTCATCCCTGCATATTTTGACGCGCTTTCCAGGCATCTGGCGGAATATGTCCCACCGGATAAAATGCTGCCTGCCTTGATGAAGGGGACGCAATTGATGCTTGCCAGCGATGATCCTTCACACACCTTACAGGAAGTATTCGAATCATATTTCTATCCAAAGCTGGGTATTCCAAAAGAACAGCTTGCTCCCGTAATCGAAGAATTCTATGAAAAAGTCTATTCCTCCATCGGAACACTGACTCGAAAGCGCGATGGGGCGGCGGAGTTCGTGGAATGGGC
>JBJKOR010000843.1:0-2617 GCA_046707185.1 Anaerolineales bacterium
CATTTCTCCCGCGCTCGACGATTATCAGACTCGACGCGTGCGCGATAAAGATTGGCCTGACTTAATTGAATCGATTGCCTCGAGTTTTATTCGATCTGCCAAAGATAGACGACTCACGCCGGATAAACTCCGCATCGCCCTCGAACGTCAACCGACTCCCCTTTCGCTGGCTGAGATGGGTCTGACGATTTATTCCGATTACCAGCGCGCCCTCGCCTATCGCGGCGCCGTGGACTTCGACGATCTCATCCGACTCGCTTACGAAATGCTGGATACATCCGATGAACTTCTCGAGCGATTGCGTTATCGCTGGCCCTTCATCCTCGAAGACGAAGCGCAAGACTCATCTCAATTGCAGGAGGATATTTTGGAATTACTTTCAGGTTATCCCCCTGAGCGGAGTGGCGGAACGCGCCACGAAGTCGAAGGGGCGCTTCGACTACAGACTTCGTCTTCCGCTCAGCGCGATGAGATCAATAGCAACTGGGTACGCGTCGGTGATCCAAATCAAGCCATCTTTGAAACCTTCACCACCGCCGATCCGCGTCTGCTCAAACAATTTAGAGAGACTGCCGGCCAATCTCTTAACCTTCCCAATTCAGGACGAAGCCAGCCATCCATTATCAATCTCGCCAATTATCTAATCGATTGGACGATGACCGAGCATCCCGTTCCCGAAGCACGTGACGCTTTATCGCCGCCATATATTTTGCCAACCCCCAAAGGCGACCCACAGCCCAATCCGCCTGATGACCCAAGTGGCGTGAAGTTATTGAGCAACAAATACAATCCCGACCAGGAAATCGAAGCGGTGGTCAAATCCATCGAGAAATGGATTCCAGATCACAAAGATTGGACCGTCGCGGTGTTGACCTCCACCAACGATCATGCCGCACGCGTTGCCGAAGAATTGAAGAAGCGCAAGATCGAATATCGCGAATTACTGCGCAGCACCTCGCCGACGCGTGCCGCGGCTGGCGCGTTGAGTTACGTGTTGGCATATCTTGCTGCGCCGGACTCCGCATCGAAGCTGGCGCAAGCCTATCGAGTCTGGCGACGCGATTGGCGCGACGATGAAGAACACGAGCCATTAGTTGAAGATGTTGCCAGATTGATTCGTAAATGCAAAGAAGTGGAAACATTTATCGCACCACATCCCGATCAAGATTGGCTGTCCGCTTTGAGTTCAGAAGATGAAGCAGATGAAGTCATAAATGAGTTAAATAATTTTCGCGAAGTCATCCTCCGTTGGCATGGCGCGACTGTTCTTCCAATTGATCAATTGATACTCACGTTATCACAAGATATATTTACATCACCCACCGATTTGGCATTGTCACATAAACTCGCATTGGTACTTAGACAAGTTGCAGACGAAAATCCGCAGTGGCGCTTACCAGAGCTGACTCCGAGCCTGCACGAGATCGCGCGCAATGAACGCCGCTTCATCGGCTTTTCGTCGGACGACGCAGGCTTCAATCCCGATGATTACAAAGGCATCGTTGTGATTTCGACCGTGCACAAAGCCAAAGGCTTGGAATGGGATCGCGTCTATTTGATGTCGGTGAACAATTACGATTACCCGTCGAATCAGCCGAACGATCATTTTATTTCGGAGCGCTGGTTTGTGCGCGATAGTTTGAATCTTGAAGCAGAAGCATTGGCGCAGTTAACTGCCGCAACTTCAAATAGTGAATACGATTATTACGAAGAAGGTTCTGCCACGCGGCAAGCACGCCTGGATTACGTCCGCGAGCGCTTGCGATTATTCTATGTCGGCATCACGCGTGCGCGCAAAGAATTGATCGTCACCTGGAATACCGGTCGCAAAGGCGATGCCACTCCATCGCTTCCGTTTGCAGCGTTGATGGGATGGATAGAAAGATAGCCCTTCCTAAGAAATGGTATCTGGGCTAGAATGAATGTAGAAGGAGGCTTAAATGGAAAAAGAGGTTAGAGGGATAGTAAAGAAAGATGTAGTATTGTTAGATCTATCCATGTTCATTTTGGATTTATTGAGTCCAGACAAATTAAGCAAGAACTTTGTTACTGATGAAGTGATGTTTGAGGTACCAAGTGCCCTTGTTACTATGATTTGGGCAGCAAAAGCAGATGAAGATAGTGGTGGAAGCACTGGTAAAAAGCTCTTGATTGATTTTATACAAGCTCATTTAACAGGCATCATAAACAGTCCTGAACATAAAAAATCACTCGATTCAAGAACACAAAGTCTACTAAATTCAATTCGACAGAATAACGATGTCTATTTGAATTTGGCATATCAAAGGATAATAGAGGAATTCGCCCCACTTATTCAGGGCGGACTGATGCCTACCCCAAAAGAAAATGATCTCAGTGAGAGGTATTATCCTGCAAGGTCATATCCAACAAAAGAAGATAACCGTAGCGAGAGACCGTATCCTATAAAACAATATGAGCCAGTGTTATCAATTACCGAAGATGAACAGTCTCAACTGCGTAACACTTATAAACTTGAGCTCGGGTTAAATGGTCATCCACTTTATGATTTATATTTTTTACAAGTACATCATGCTCAAACAATAGGCGTAGAGGCTTCGCCTGTTCTAAGAAGAAAGCTTCTCGCAATTGGAAGATT
>JBJKOR010000844.1:0-1388 GCA_046707185.1 Anaerolineales bacterium
ATCCAGGACATTATCGAATCAGGCAAGTCAGTTTTGATTCTTGGACGCCCTGGTGTGGGCAAGACGACTCTCTTGCGCGAAGCTGCGCGTATTTTGGCGGAAGCCAAACGCGTTGTCATCGTGGATACGTCCAATGAAATTGGCGGCGACGGCGATGTGCCACATCCCGCGGTTGGCAAGGCGCGCCGCATGCAGGTGCGCGAGCCGATGCTTCAACATGAAGTCATGATCGAAGCCGTCGAGAATCACAATCCCGAGGTGATCGTCATTGATGAGATCGGCCGTGAACTCGAAGCTGCCGCAGCGCGCACCATCGCTGAGCGCGGCGTGCAACTGATTGGCACCGCACACGGCAATACGCTGGATAACCTTTTATTGAATCCAACCTTGAGCGACTTGGTCGGCGGTATCGAAGCGGTCACGTTATCGGATGAAGAAGCGCGTCGACGCGGCACACAGAAGACCGTGCTCGAACGACGCGCTCCGCCCACGTTCGATGTGTTGATCGAGATACAAAACCGCGATCGCTTCGCGGTTCATCCCGATGTGATGGCGTCGGTGGACGCATTGCTGCGCGGTTTTCCGCTTGTTCCGGAGATTCGCACGCGCGATGCCGAGGGCAAGATTCAGATCGAGAAGGCCGCGGCCGTTTCGAGCGCTAGAGTGGACGCGAAAGAACCGAAGACGCGCCGTTCGGTAGGGCCGCAACATGTTGCGCCCGTACCGCCGACCGAAGAAATTTATCCAACCTCCGTGCCGCCGCGTTTCGAACCGATTCGCGGTGTAACGCACAACGTAATGCAGACCGTCAAGATTTATCCGTATGGCGTGGCGCGCAATCGTTTGATGCAGGCTGCAAAGCGACTCGGCGTGCCAGTCGTTGTGGTCAAAGAACCGAGCGAAGCTGATACACTCGTGACTCTGCGGACGTATTACCGCGACCGCCAGCAAACGATTTTGGATGCCGAGCACCGCGGCTTGCCAATTTATGTTTTGCGTTCGTCCACGGTGGGACAGATGGAACAATTTTTGGGCGACCTGTTCAACGTGAAAGGCGAACAGTTTACATCGTCGGAGATTGACGGCGTGAAGGAGCAGACCCAGCAGGCGATTTCCGCAGTGTTGAACGGCGAGCGTTGGGTGGATTTGCCGCCCGGTCCATCACTGGTGCGGCGCTTGCAGCACGAGATGGCGCGCAGTGCGGAGTTGGTGAGTCATTCGTATGGCAAAGAACCGAGAAGGCATGTGAGGATATTCAGGGAATAGACACACAAGCCTACTAGCATCAATAAATCTGACACCACTAGAATTTGTCCTATACTTTTTAGTAATTTTCTGATGCTTGACCGCTCGTAATCAATTGGAAAGACTGCTCGCCGCATCAATCC
>JBJKOR010000845.1:0-1826 GCA_046707185.1 Anaerolineales bacterium
CAACGCATCGATTTGAAGGACGCGCAGGAAATTCTCGAAATCGATTCTGTCAGCGAAAAACTTCGCAAGTTGATCGGTTTGCTGGTGCGCGAAGCCGAAGTTCTGACGCTCGGTCAAAAAATCCAAAACGAAGCGCGCGGTGAAATCGAAAAGGTCCAACGCGAATATAATCTGCGCGAGCAGATGAAGGCGATTCAAAAGGAACTGGGCGAGAAGGATGAACAAGCCGCGGAGGTCGATGAATTTCGCAAGAAGATCGAAGATGCCAAGATGCCGGAAGAAGCCAACAAGCAGGCGCGCACCGAGTTGGATCGTCTTTCGCGTTTGCCAACTGCCGCGGCGGAATACGGCGTGATTCGAACATACCTTGATTGGCTGGTCGCGCTGCCTTGGTCGAAGTCGACCGAAGATAATCTTGATATCAAACACGCGCGTGAAATATTGAACACCGACCACTACGGTTTGGAAGATGTGAAAGACCGCATCCTGGAATTCCTCGCCGTCCGTAAACTGCGTTTGGATCGCCAGGATGAATTCAAAGAGCCGTCCAAAGATCAGATAAGACGCGAGCGCGAAGGCGTAATCTTGTGCTTCATCGGTCCACCCGGAGTCGGCAAGACCTCGCTGGGACAATCCATTGCACGCGCGATGGGACGCAAGTTCATCCGCGCTTCATTGGGTGGCGTGCGCGATGAGGCCGAAATCCGCGGCCATCGCCGAACGTATATCGGCGCGCTGCCGGGACGGATTCTGCAATCGCTGCGCCGCGTCGAAACCAGAACCCCGGTCTTCATGCTCGACGAAGTCGATAAGCTCACCTTCGATTTTCACGGCGATCCGGCTTCGGCGCTGTTGGAAGTCTTGGACCCCGAACAGAATTCCGAGTTCCGCGATAATTATCTCGAAGTGTCGTTTGATTTATCGCAGGTCTTCTTTATCACCACGGCAAATACCGCCGAGACGATTCCCGGTCCATTGCTCGACCGGATGGAAATTATCTGGCTTTCGGGGTACACCGATAACGAGAAGATCGCAATTGCAAAAGGATATTTGATTCCGCGGCAAATTCGCGAGAATGGTTTGCGTCCTGAAGAGCTTGCGTTCAGCGATGATGCCTTGCAAAAGATCGTCCGCGATTACACACGTGAGGCCGGAGTTCGCAACCTCGAGCGAAAGATCGGGGCCGTGGCGCGCAAAATTGGGACGCGCATCGCCGAAGGAAAAGGTAAGAAGTTTGCTGTCACGCCTGAGAAAGTCGAGGAGTTCCTGGAGCATCCGATCTATTTCGGATCGGAAGAATTGAACGAGCGTACGTCGGTTCCAGGGATTGTGCCGGCTTTGGCGTACACGCCATATGGCGGAGACATTTTGTTCATCGAGGCCACACGCATGCCTGGCGGGCATGGTTTTCAAATTACCGGTTCGGTTGGAAACGTGATGCAGGAATCGGCGCGGGCGGCGTTGTCGTATGTCCGCTCACGGGCGGAAGCGATGCATCTTCCAAACGAGTTCTTCGAGAAGAATGATATCCATCTGCATGTCCCGGCGGGTGCAACGCCCAAGGACGGCCCGTCAGCGGGCGTGACCATGGCAGCCGCTTTGGTGTCGCTGGTTTCGGGTCGCAAAGTCAAACCGCATCTGGGAATGACCGGCGAGATCACGCTGCGAGGTCAGGTCTTGCCTATTGGCGGTGTCAAGGAAAAAGTCCTGGCCGCGCATCGGAATGGCTTGAAGACGGTCATCCTGCCGAAGCGCAACAATTATGATCTCGAGGATGTCCCAGACGAGATCAAGAAGTCCATGAAGTTTGTGTTCGTCGAAACCGT
>JBJKOR010000846.1:0-3055 GCA_046707185.1 Anaerolineales bacterium
AACCCAACATGGATCACGCAATAATCATCGATCTTCGCCTCGGGGACATAATCCAAACACGCCTCGCGGAAGATTCCGCCGAAGTCCACCTTCGCCATTTTGAGTCCGCCCTTCTCGCGAATCTCGACAATCTTGCCCGGCACTCCTAAACACATCTTATCCTCGCAATCTGCTCGCGGCAATGATCGCTTGCCCAAGCGAAAGTCCGCCGTCATTAGTTGGTACTTGACAATGTATGTATACCGTAAATCCATCCGCCCGCAAAAGTGACAAAGTTCGTCCTAATAGAGTGAGATTCTGCCAAACTCCGCCCGATAAAGCAACCTCGCGGATGCCCGTTTCCTGGCCGATCTTCTTGACCGCTGTACGAATCATTTCAGCCAAACCGTTATGGAAGCGCGCTGAAATTTTCGACACAGGGATTCCATTCTTCACGTCTTTTGTCAACGCTTCGATTCCGCTTCTTACTGCGACCTGGTCTTGACCCAGCTCAAATGAATAACTCCCCGCCTCATCCGGATCCACCAACGCTTCGAACTCGATCGCGGCTTGCCCTTCGTAATTGACGACTTGTCGAAGGCCTGCCAGCGCGGCCGCAGCATCGAACAAACGTCCCATGCTGGAAGTCATTGGTGTATTGATCTTCTTTTCCAATTGAGCACGCAAGAGATTCCGCTCTTCTGCCTTGAATTCGCTTATAGATTCAAATTGCTCATCCCATTCCATGCCAAGCGACCAAAGCAAAGCCAATGCCGTGCGTGCCGGTTTCTTGATGGAGGCATCTCCGCCGGGAAGCGGAAAATATTCCAAATGAAATGGCCGTTGATATGACTTGTAATCCGCGATCAAAAATTCTCCGCCCCAAATCGCGCCATCTTCGCCATATCCGGTTCCATCGAAAGATAATCCGATAACAGGTTGCGAACCATCTAATCCATGTTCCGCCATACAAGCCGCGATATGTGCATGGTGATGTTGTACATTGATAGCCGGAAGGTTTTCACGCTCGGCGCGCTCAAGCGCGTATCTTGTCGCGAGATAATTTGGATGCAAGTCACATGCGATGGCTTCCGGTTTGACGCGAAACAACCGCTCGAAATGTTCCACGCCCTGCTCGAAGGATTTCAATGTCTCGTAATTTTCCATATCGCCGATATGACGGCTTAGGAAGGCATAATTCTTATTCGTAATACAAAAAGTATTCTTTAGTTCAGAGCCAGCCGCCAAGATTTGCGGGACGTCAAATGGCAGCTTGACGGGAAACGGAGCATAGCCGCGCGAGCGGCGAATGGGATAAATCATACTTCGGTGGTCTCGATATGGCGGCGCTGGTCGAGTATCCGAAGGATGTACCGAGACCGAGCCGCCTACTCGACCGCCGTAATTATCGAACACTCTCACCACTGAATCATCGCAGCGAATATGAATATCGCGGTTGTGCATCAGGAACGCGTCGGCTAAAGAAGATAATCTTTCACGTGCTTCGTCGTTATCTGTGGCAATCGGCTCTTCGCTTACGTTACCGCTGGTCATAACCAGGACGGTGGACGGTGGACGGTGGACGGTATGACGGTCTCCGGTCAACGGTCCACGGTCTAAAAGCAAGTAATGCAACGGCGTATAAGGCAGCATCACACCGATGAAATCCTGATTCGGCGCAACTTCCTTGGCAATATTGGATTCCGGTTTGCGGCGCAACAAAACGATGGGTCTCGCCGTGGATTGCAATAACTCGCGTTCCGCGTCGTTGACAAAACAATGCCGTTCAATTGTCGCAAGATCAGGCATCATCAAAGCAAACGGTTTATCCACACGCAATTTGCGTTTGCGAAGTTCGCTGACAGACTCTGTATTTGTCGCGTCACAGGCGAGATGAAACCCGCCCAGACCCTTGACGGCAACAATTTTTCCGTTAGCCAATAAGCGCCGCGTTTCTTGAATGGCATCTTCCCTTGTTGCGTTTTGCGCATTGCGTTTCTCCAGCCAAACATGCGGGCCACATTCCGGGCAGGCAACCGGCTGTGCATGAAAACGTCGATTAGATGGATCGGTGTATTCGCGTTCGCAATCGGGGCATAATTGGAATCCCGCCATGGTGGTCTTGGGACGATCATACGGAATATCTTGGATGATCGTAAAGCGCGGTCCGCAGTTGGTGCAATTGATGAATGGATAACGATAACGCCGATCGTCCGGATCAAAGAGTTCGCGCAAGCAATCGTCGCAGATGGAAACATCCGGTGAGATGGGCTGGAAGGCGGAATCGATGGATTCGGAGTGAACAATCTCAAAGGAACGGAAGCCGTTACCGGCTCCAAATGAAGCGGTCAATTCATCGATATGAGAAAGCGGCGGCGCTTCGTCGCGCAATGCCCTAACGAAAGCATCCAAAACTTCACGTTCGCCATCCGCTTCGATATCCACACCTGCGGATGTATTTCGCACCCAGCCCTTAAGATTCAAGCGCGCGGCAAGGTTATAAACAAACGGTCGAAAGCCAACTCCCTGCACAATACCGTTAATGTGAATGTGCGCGCCTTGTATTGCCATAATCGTTTTCGTCAGGCCTTATGTTTGACGTTTTGCAGAATCCAATCAAGCCACTGATCAAGCCCCTCACCAGTGCGGCACGAGAGAGGAAACGTCACGATGCCGGGATTGAGCGCCTCCACGCCGCGCTGGAAAGAATCCATCTTGAAATCAATGTACGGCAGGAGATCGATCTTGTTGATGACCAGCGCGTCCACACCGCGATACATGCCGGGATATTTGTACGGCTTCTCATCACCTTCGGGAACGGATGCAATCAAGACGGATTTGTGCGTGCCGAGGCGAAAATCGGCGGGACAAACCAGATTGCCGACATTTTCCACAATCAACAGATCAAACTTCGTGAGATCGAGTTGTTCGAGCGCGCCGCGCAGCATGACCGCATCGAGATGACACTCGCCGCCAGTGTTGATTTGGATCGAAGCCTGCGCACCCGCTGCGGCGGCGCGGTCGGCATCCAGCGAAGTGGCGATATCGCCGTCCACAACGGCGACCCGCAACTTGT
>JBJKOR010000847.1:0-7442 GCA_046707185.1 Anaerolineales bacterium
CAGTCATAATAAAAGGAAATCCCATGTCCCCTCGCCCAGATGTTTCGGAAGAACGCAAAACCCAGATTATGGATGCCGCCGAACAGGTCTTCACCCACAAAGGCCTTGATGAGGCGCGCATGGATGACATCGCCGAAGAGACCGGACTAAGCAAAGGCACGCTCTACCTGTATTTCAAGAGCAAGGACGATCTGGTCATCGCCATCCTCGACCGACTCTTTGGGGACGTCCTCGAACAGTTTAAAGCCCGCAAGAACAATGAATTGAGCGCAACGGAGGCGATCTGGAAATTTACGGAGGCGGCGATCCACGATTATAAGAAAATGCTGGTCATGATGCCCATCGCCTACGAATTCCTGGCGCTGGCTTTCCGCAACACGATTGTTCAAAAAGCCTTGAAGAACTATTTCAAAATCTATATGAACTCGTTGATCCCTATCATCCAACGCGGCATCGACTCGGGTGAGTTCCGCCAAGTGGATGCCCAGGAAGTCGCCATTGCAGCTGGTGCCATTTATGAAGGCACCGTCCTTCTATGGATCTACGATAAAAGTCGTGTAGATGTGGGACGAAACATTCACTCCAGTATCCAGTTGCTGCTTGAAGGAGTCATGGCGCCTCATTGAGCTCCAGACTCTTTTTTTGATCTAATTTATGACTGACTAGTCAGTTTGCAAAAAGGAGAATGTCAAAATGTCTGGTATGTTTCTGGACCCACATCGTCCCCTGACTACTTGTACCGCCGCTAATTGTGAAGATTGCCCGGTGAGCAAAGATGTCCACTGCCATTTCCATGGCCGCGATCTGGCCGCCTTTTTATTCGCTGGCCTCCCAATGGTCATCGTTGGAGTTGCGGGTGTCGTGCAGATCAACGCTTGGTGGCTGGTTCCCTGGCTGCTCATTATCTTCGCCTATTTTGGCTTTGTCGAAATCCGGGTCATGTGCTCGCACTGTCCACATTACGCCGAACCCGGCAAAAGCCTGCAATGCTGGGCCAACTACGGCTCACCGCGCCTGTGGAAATATCGTCCCGGCCCGATGACCACCACTGAGAAAACGGTTTTCATTACCGGTCTCGTGCTTGTCATGGGATATCCCCTCGCTTTCCTGCTCATAGGTCTGCAATGGTTTCTGCTGGCCGTTTACCTTGTAACCGTGGTTAGTTTCTATTTGACGCTGCGAAGGTCCTACTGCTCGGAATGCATGAATTTTGCCTGCCCATTGAACCTCACAAGCGAGAAAACGCGCGCTGCGTTCTTCATGCGCAATCCGGTCGTGGCTAAAGCCTGGCAGGAGTATCTCCAGAGATGAAATTGTACCGTTGGATTTCTGGGATTCTGACAGTTTACGCCCTCATCGAAATCGTTGACTGCCTGACCGTCCTGTTGATGCAATTCGGCCTGTTGGCGAATCCCTACCCGGCGCTGTCTTTTCAGGGATTCGATGAATTGCTCAAACATCAACCCATTCTGATATTCCCGGTCTTTCTCTTCTTCGCCTCGCTACGGCTGGCGTCTGCCATCGGATTGTTTCAAGGACGTATGTGGGCCTTTTGGACGACCATATTGGTCTGTGTGAGCACCATTTTATGGGCGCCTTTCCTGATGCCCTATACCGGCTTCGAGATGCTGCTCGATGGAGCAATCCTCCTCCTGCTTTTGGTGGCACGCTTTGGAAATCAAAGCATCCTGCCTGCCAGATGAGAAATAGATATCAACAAAAAGGAAAGAGTTATTATGATCGCCTGGATCAATTTCACCGTTCTTTTGCTGGCTACCGTCCTGACCCTGATCTATTATGTCAAAAGCGTGGGTCCTGCGGCGCTGGAACAGAAAATTGGCCCATCAGCTTATGAAAAATGTACGCGCTATCGTACCATCTCGGCCATTTTCATGACGTTGGCAGGGGTGAACTATGTTGTGTATGCCTTCTACCCAATTCCGTTGCCGCTGCCGCAATTCTTTCCCTGGCCCTACTGGGTCTCGGCCCTGATCGCAGTAGCAATCGCCATCCCCTCCGGAATCCTGTTCGCCCGCGGCATGATGGACGCAGGCGAAGAAACAATGGTGGTCAAGAAAGAGCACAAGCTTTATGGCGGCATCTATCAGAAGATTCGGCATCCGCAGGCCGCGGGCGAAGTCTGGTATTGGTGGGTCTTCGCTTTCCTGTGCAGCTCACCCTTCCTGGTTATTTACTCGTTCATTTGGCTGCCAATCTTCCACTGGATGATCGAGGCAGAGGAGCGCGACCTGCTCATCCGTTACGGCAATGATTACAAAACCTACATGCAACATACCGGCATGTATTTTCCGAAAAGAACTCGCAATGAACAAATCACTTCTTGATTCTCAACCTAAAGGAATGCTGCGACTTGGACTACGCCTGCCCATTTGGCTGTTCCGCCTCCACCTTGACTTTATGCTGGGCGACCGTTTCCTGATGCTGACCCACACCGGAAGAAAAAGCGGCCAGCCGCGCCAGACCGTCATCGAAGTGGTGCAGCATGACAAAAGCACCGATACGTATTATGTTGTTTCCGGCTGGGCCAAAAAATCGGACTGGTACCAGAACATCCACAAGACACCGCAAGTGACGATCCACGTCCGCGGGCGCAAATTTCAATCGAAAGCAGAATTTATTCCAGTGGATCAAGCCATTGAACACTTGAACGCATACGCTCACGAGCATCCTGTCGCCTTCAATGAGTTGAGCGGACTCTTCCTGGGCGAGCGCATGAAACCCGACAGTGACGCGCCTCAACGCCTTGCACAAAAAATGCCAATGGTGGCATTTCGCCCAGGTTAGGAATCCGAAAGTTCTACTTTCGGAAGTAGAACTTCGGTAATCCAGAAAATGAAAAGGAGTAAAACATGACTATCTTAATTTTGATCGTTGCCATGATCGTCGTCGGTTTGATCGCCGGCTGGCTGGCAGGACCTATTTGGAAAAACAAACGGCCTATCGGTGTACGTGGTGACTACATCGCGGCGGTGATCACGGCTGTTGTCGTCGGGTTGATGGATTGGTATGTGATCCCCGCCATGGGCTTCTCCACCACCCTGAGAAACCTGGGCGTGGCGATGGAACCTTTCCTCGGTGCGTTGCTGGTTTTGTGGATCATCCGCGCCGCGAAGAAGTAGTTGCAACCAACGAAAGAACAAACCGCTAGAAATGGTGGTTTCGATACGCCCCTCGAAGAATACTTGGGGCTACTTAACCACCGATAATGAATGGAAACAATGACTTCAATCATTGAAACGAAAGACTTAAAACGCGACTTCAAGAATACCCACGCAGTCGATGGATTAACGTTATCAATCGAAGCTGGCGAACTGTTCGGGCTGGTCGGTCCGGATGGCGCGGGCAAGACAACGACCTTACGATTGTTGGCGGGCCTGCTGGATGTCAGTGACGGAGACGCGACCGAACTCGGATTTGACTTGAAGGAAAAGGCTGAGTCCATCAAACCACACGTCGGTTACATGGCACAGCAATTCAGTTTGTACGGCGAACTGTCAGTGATGGAGAATTTGCAATTCTTTGCCGAGTTGTTCGACGTTGCGTCAAAAGATATGGCGGAACGTACGGAACGATTGTTGTCTTTCGCCGGTTTGACCGAATTCAAGGAACGCCGCGCGGCGAATCTTTCAGGCGGAATGCAGAAGAAACTGGCGCTGGCTTGCACGTTGATTCATCAGCCTGAAATCCTGTTGCTCGATGAACCCACCACTGGCGTCGACCCGATTTCCCGCCGCGAGTTCTGGAACATCCTGACCGAATTGCATTTGCAGGGCACGACCATCGTCGTCAGTACGCCGTACATGGATGAGGCCGACCGCTGTTCACGCGTTGGCCTGATGTACGCGGGAAAACTCGTCGAGTGCGATTCGCCCCAGAAAATCAGGGAAAAGCTCGAGGGTGAAATTATCGAGATCCAGCCGGAGGACTGGCAGCAGGCCTTGAAAGTGGTGGCCGGTTTGAATGGAGTCCGCGAGACGCAGACGTACGGCGAATCGATTCATCTGCTGGTCGATTCTGGAAAACGTCGTCTGCCTGAAATCGAACGCGCTATGAAAAAATCGAGGCTGAAATATCGCAGTATTCGCATCGCGCCCGCGAGAATGGAAGAGGCGTTCATTTCGCTGATTCGAAAGCTGGAGGCCTGATGTCCATCAAACATATTTGGGCTGTGACCCGCAAGGAATTCGATCACATCGTGCGCGACCGGACCACGCTGATATTGGTTTTGTTCACACCGACGTTGTTGCTGTTGCTGATGGCGTACGCGTTGACCGTTGAATTGAAACACATCCCGATTGCCGTGCTGGACTTGGATCGGAGCCAGACATCCCAGATGTTCATCCAGCAAATTACAACTGGACAGGATTTGGACCTCTATGCGTCTGCCACCAGTATGAGCGAGATCAATTCGATGATGATGCACGGACAGATCAAAGCCGCGATTATTATTTCGCCGGGGTTTGCCGCCGACCTGCAATCGTTGAAGGGCCTTTCGATCCAGGTCATCATTGACGGTACGGAGCCGCAAGGCGGCACGTTCGCGGTACAACACATTTCGCAGCGCGCCGAGGAATTTATCAATGTGGCGTTGGCCAGCCAATTACGCGCCCAGGGGCTCGAGCTTAACACGTTACAGCCGCTGGATGTGCGCATACAAACCTGGTTCAATCCTGACCTGAAAGCGCGCAATGCTTTGATCCCCGGTTTACTTTCGATGGTGCTGGGTTTCCCCGCGCTGTCGGTGGCACTGACGCTGGCGCATGAGCGCGAGCATGGCACACTTGAGCAGTTGTTGGCAACACCGATTGGCCGCGCCGAATTGTTGCTGGGCAAGATTATCCCGTACATCGTCGTGGGTTTGATCAATGTCATTCTCATTCCGCTGCTGTCCATTGCCTGGTTTCACATTTCGTTCAACGGGAATTTCCTGCTGTTCTTTGGGCTGTCGGCGGTGTTCATGTTCTCGGTTTTGAGCATGGGCATGATCGTCGGCGTCTTCATGCGTACCCAGGCTGCTGCGCTGGCGCTGTCCTTCCTGGTGGTTTTCTACCCCGGCTTTTTCCTGACCGGCATTTTCTTCCCACTGGCCTCCATGCCGCAAGTAGCCCGACTCGAAGCGATGTCCTTGCCAGGCTCGCATTACGCCATCATCACGCGCAGCATCTTCCTGCAAGGCGTGGGCTTGGATGTGCTCTGGCCGTACGCGGTGATGCTGGTTATTCTGGGTGTGGCCTACTCTGCTGTGGCAGCGTTGTTCTTTAGGAAAAAATTAGGATGAAACGCCAAAAAGATTTAACCGCAAAGAGCGCGAAGAGCGCAAAGAAAAAAATAATCTTTGCGGTTCAAAAAGGGAATCATGTTTAAGCGAATCTGGTCTTTAGTCATCAAAGAATTTATCCACTTACGCAATGACTGGTGGCTGCCCGCCTTCATGCTGATCGGCGGTGCGTCGGAGTTGTTGCTGGTCGGTTGGGCCACGTCACGTCCGATCACCAACCTGCCGCTCATGGTCCTCGATCAAAGCCGTACAGCCGAGAGTCGCACACTGGCAACTGCACTCGAAAATACAAAAACGTTCAGCGCGCCGCAATTCGTCACCAGCATGGCGACCATCCAAGCTGCGATGGAACGCGGACAGGTTTATGCGGCGCTCATCATCCCGCCGAACTTCGGGGATGAGATGACCTCCGCCACAGGACACCCCACCATCCAGGTTATTCTGAACGGATCGGAAAATACGCCCGCGCTGGCCGCGCAACGCGCTGTCCAGGGAGTGGCGCAGGCGATAGACCAACGCATCGTCATTCAGCGCCTTGGGCTGAATCCCGCCGAATTTGCCGGGTTCAACCCGAGTCTGCGAGTCTGGTTCAATGAAGCCTTGAGCGAAGCGCTGTACACTACGCCCGCCGAGTTGGGCCTGATGCTCGAATTCACCGTCCTGCTCTTTGCCGCGCTGGCCTTTTCGCGCGAACGGGAACTCGGGACGTTGGAACAATTATTGGTCATGCCATATTCGTCGATGGAAATCATCATCGGTAAATCCATCCCGGTCATCATCATCGGCTTTTTGGATTTCTTGCTGATGCTGGTCATGGTGCATTTCGCCTTCGGTGTCCCCGTACGTGGATCACTTCTGTTGTTACTGATTTTGGGAATCGGCTATTTGCTGGTCGAACTCGGCAAAGGACTGGTTATCTCGGTTATTTCGAAGACCCAGCATCAAGCCTTTCTGCTCGTGCTGTTGGTCGGTATGGTGGACTTTATGTTCACAGGTTACGCGGCGCCCGTGGAAAGTATGCCAAAGGCTCTGCAAATCTTCGCCAACGTTATTCCTGCCCATCACTGGCTGACCATCCTGCGCGGCATTCTGCTCAAAGGCGCGGGCTTGGATGTGCTTTGGCCAAACGTGCTGGCGCTGGTAATTCTTGGAATCCTCATCGGCACGTTCTCGCTGCGATTTGTGAGGCAGGCACTGGATTAGATGTGTACGCCGTTGGTCGAGTAGGGCGAGTGTACTTCTCGCCTGTATCGAGACCAACGAGTCTGATGAAAATGTATTGTTACTTGAATACGTGGTGGTCTCGATACGCCTCTCGACTTGCACTCGGGGCTACTCGACCACCGAGGTTGACAAAATATGAACTCTCAACAACCCGCAATCCTCGTCCAAAATCTCACCAAACGCTTCGGTGACTTCACCGCCGTCAACGGCATTGATTTCGAAGTCCATCATGGTGAAATCTTCGGCTTCCTCGGTCCGAACGGATCGGGCAAGACTACCACCATCCGCATGATGCTGGGATTGATGCAACCCACCGCAGGCGCAGTCGAAGTCCTTGGCATGAAGGTGGATGGCGACACGGGAAAAATCCGCCCGCGCGTGGGATACATGTCCCAGCGATTTAGTTTGTACAACGATCTGACTGTCCTGCAAAATCTGAACTTTTATGGTGCGGCCTATGGGCTTTCGAATTCGGAGTTGCGAACGCGCATTCAGGAGGCGCTTTCGATGGCCGGACTCGAAGGGCGCGAAAAAGCCAAGACCAAGGACCTGTCTGGCGGATGGCGTCAACGATTGGCATTGAGCGCGGCCATTTTACATCGCCCCGAAATCCTGTTTCTCGACGAACCCACCGCGGGTGTCGACCCACTCTCCCGCCGCGCGTTCTGGGATTTGTTGTATCGGCTTATCGGCGAAGGCGTGACAGTTTTTGTGACAACGCACTACATGGACGAAGCCGAGCATTGCCATCGCCTCGCCTTTATTCAGCACGGCAGCCTCATCGCTTACGGTACGTCGGAAGAGATCAAAACCAAAATGATGCGCGGCGAGGTGCTCGAACTCGAACCATCCGATGCGCCGGGTGCTGTCAAAATTTTACGCGCCGCACAAGACGGCCGTACATTGCCCATCGAGGAAG
>JBJKOR010000848.1:0-1883 GCA_046707185.1 Anaerolineales bacterium
ACCGATACGATCTCGCATCCGGCTCTCGACCATTTGGCGAGTGTGCCGCCCACGGAAAATTCCTGGTCGTCGGGATGGGCTTGAATCGTCATAGCGCGCTGCGGAATATATTCTTTTTCTTCTGACATAATTCTCTCTCCTATAAAGTGATGACAGGGATTTTACCTGTCTAATTTCTGAAACACAATAACAAAAAACCTCCCGGCTTTGATTCGGGAGGTTCGCATGATGTCGTTTTATGAAAGCACACAAACTTTTACTGTGCAACCTTTTGTTTCTTCCATTCCAGTGCGCCTGAAGTCACTGAATCCTGCCAGGGGATTCTTGGCTGGTAACCCAGCTCCCGGCGGATTTTTTCGGCATTGAGCGTCATCGTGCGCCAGAGCGGGAAGAACAAGTCAATCGTCATGACATGTTTCGGGTCGCTTGGCGATTGATGCAAGAATACCCGAATCCCTGTGCTTAATGGCGAAGCATGCCGGGTGGGCGCAGGCAAGTCCAATGCTTTGGCAATCACGTTCACCGTTTCTGAAACTTTGACCGTTGCATCGGCCACATTGTAGACCTGGTTGCCAGCTTCTGGATGGGTGGCTGTCATCGCTGCCGCCATGGCTACATTTTCCACGGCGCTGAGCGACCATTCCTGTTGTCCATTTCCGAGGTAGCTGAATGACCCGTTCAATAACATTTTCCCCACCGTGGGAATCAGAAAGCGGTCGCCGCCGCCCGTGATCCAATAGGGGCGCAGGATCACGTATTCCAAACCGGAGTCGCGGACGATCTCCTCGGCTGCAATCTTACTGTTGGGATAACCGTTGCTTTTGCGTACGGGCATGGTCTCGTCTACGTTCCCTTTGAGCATATTCAGTCCATAGACGCCCGCCGTGCTCATGAACACGAAACGTTTTACGCCGTTGCTCTTTGCAGCGTCGAGCAGGTTGCGCGTCCCCTCCACGTTGATGCGGAAATAATCTTCCGAATTGCCGCGTCCCGAACCGACCAATCCAGCGCAGTGAACCACGGTTTCGACGCCCTCCAGGGCTTTCTCCAGCGTGGACGGAATCAAGAGGTCTGCGACCACTACTTTGGCCACGACATCTTTGGCGTGGGTGTTCCGTGCCGGATCGTGTACGAGTGCATGGACAGCATGTTTTTCGAATGCCAGCCGGCGCGCGATCAGGTTCCCGACCAGTCCGCTGGCGCCTGTAACAAGAATTTTCATGAAGGCTCCACAATGGGTTGTATTTTACCGCAACCTGTTGGAAATTCAGCCAACAAAGATGTCGAGGGGTGCGCTCAAAGTATGTAAACGCGGAGTGCGAAATCTCCTGATTTCGCCCGAAGTCTGGAGACTTCGGATTCCGAAAGTAACAACCTTTGAGCACTCCCATGTCGAGTGTGTACGCGAAGGTTGTCAGCGGCTAACGCTCCAGCCGCTGCCCCCGGCGGCATTTTGCGAGTTGGGAACGATGGCGTTGCCGTGGCGCCATGCAAGAGCGCCACTTGAGCCTTTACCAACAAACTTCGGGTAACTTCTCCGTTTACGTTGACATGATGTGCGGAATTATTTCTCTGGACTTGGGAGTACAATTCTTCCATCTCACATAGGAGTCTTGCCCATGTCCATTGTTCTCGACGGTTCATCCCTCACCATTGAAAAACTCGCTGCGATTGCACGAGATAACGATAAAGTTGAATTAGCTCCCGAAGCATTGGAGCGCATCAAAGTCTGCCGCGCCATGCTGGAAGACAAGCTTGCCAAAAAAGAAATCATGTACGGCACGAATACCGGCATTGGGGAATTCTCGGAAAAAGTTCTCAACGACGATCAAGTCAAGGAATTCCAGAAATATTTGATTTACAACCATTCCGCCGGAATCGGC
>JBJKOR010000849.1:0-8211 GCA_046707185.1 Anaerolineales bacterium
GAGAAAGCAACGCAAGGGCAAGGCCGCGGGCTTTTGTCCAAAGTGCGGCAAAGCCGTCTTGATCACGGACTCATTTTGTCCCAATTGCGGAAAGGCGTTAAAATAGAAATGCGAAGCGTAAAACGTGAGTTCGCGCGTTTTACGCTTTATCTGTTTATGCGATAAAGGAATCCCAATGAAATTTCGTTTTGCGCTCATCATGATGCTCGCCGCCATCCTGCTTGCGGGGTGCAGCCTCGCTTCGGATATTACGCCGCCGCCGGGTTATGTTCCGCCCACACCCATGCCAACTCTCGGCTTGCTCTATCCGACTGCTGCTCCTGATATTCAAGACGGCGCTGCGATCTATTCGCAAAACTGTGCGGCTTGTCACGGCAACACCGGACTCGGCAACGGACCGCAAAGCCAGCAATTACCGGTCACAGTTCCCGCCTTGGCGCTCTTGGATACGGCGCGTTCGGTCTCGCCGGCGCAATGGTTCACCACCGTTTCACAAGGAAATCTGCAGCGTTTCATGCCGCCTTGGATCGGGGCGTTATCCGATCAACAGCGCTGGGATGTTGTCTTCTACGTGCTTACGCTTCACGCAAAGCCCGATCAAATCGCGCAAGGCAAATCCCTGTTCGACGCGCATTGCCCCGATTGCGCCAGCAAATTTTCAGACATGAAAACGATGGCAGCCTTGTCCGAAGACGATATCGTTGCCATCATCAAAAAGGGCCAGGGAGATATTCCGGCCTTCGGAGCAAAGTTCACCGACGAACAAGCGTTGGATGTGGCGATATACATTCGCACGCTGACATTCGCAGTGACGCCTCCCACGGCAACCATTACAGCGACTCCTGCTGCCACGGCGGTTCCCCCGACCACAAGCGGAAGCGCCTCATCGCCTGCGACCACGGCAACGGTTGCCGCGACCGCCAGCGGGTCCACGCCTGAAGCGACTGCAACTGCCGTAATGGTCAGCCCAACCGTTACGAACGCTCCGGGCACCGGAACAGTCAGCGGTTCGATTCAAATGAATAACGGGACCCTTCCATCGAATCTAACGGTCACTCTGCACGGCTTTGATCAATCCCAAAGCCAGGCCACGCCGCAGGAGACGGTGACTCTCAAAGCCACTCCCGCACCGGATGGCACGTTCAAATTTGACAACGTTGCCATGGCGGATAACCGTCTCTTCACCGCCGAGGTGGACTATAAGGATGTTCAATATCAATCGACTCCCGCCACCGCCACTGCTGGAACGAGCAACTTGACTTTATCGCCGGTGAAGCTGTACGATACAACGACCGACATCAACGCCCTCTCGCTCGAACAAATTCACCTCGACTTCGATTTCGCGACCCAAGGGCAGGCGCAAGTTTATGAGATTTATGCCTTCACCAATCCCGGCGATAAATCTGTGCTCATCTCGACCGACGGTGCCACGATTCCGTTCATCAAACTTCCCGCAGGCGCGCAAAATGTCAATTACATGGCAGATACGAGCAGTTCGCCGTTCGTGGGAGCGGGCAAGAACGGTATCGCTGCCCCGCCCAGCCAAAAGCCATACGCGATCATCGCAAGTTTCACCATGCCCTATCAAGGTCAATTGGAAATTCAGCAACCGCTGGCTATCGATTCGCCTTCCATGGTTTTACTGCTTCCACAAGGAATGAAAGCCAGCGGCGTTCAACTCACCGATAACGGCCTCCAGACGATTCAAAATAACAGCTACGAAACGTATTCGGCCTCCAACCTCAAAGCTGGTGACACTGTCGACTTCACCATCACAGGCAGTCCGCCGGCCAGCACAACCACCCCAGCCAATAATTCCCCCACTTGGTTGTTCATGGCCGCGGGATTGCTGGGTTTGGCGTTGATCGGTATAGGCGCGTGGTTCTTCGTCCGTGACCAAAGGCAGGCCTCAGCGTCGGACGAGGAAGAAGATAAATTCGAATCGGCAGATGAAGTAATGGACGCCATTTTGGCGCTCGATGATTTGCATCGCGCCGGAAAGATTCAAGATGATATTTATCGAATGCGGCGCGCAGAGCTGAAAGAGATTCTCAAAGGAATGATGTAGCCATCGAGCCGCGTTAATGGTCTTCACCATTATTATTGAAACAAACATGATTTCTGTTCACAAACTCGTCAAACGTTTCGGCCTGAAAGTGGTCTTGCGTGGACTGGACTTTGAAGTCCAGCCCGGCGAGTTCGTGGCATTGCTTGGGCCAAATGGCGCCGGCAAGACGACATTCCTGCGCATCCTTGCCTCGCTTTCACGTCCGTCGCTTGGCATGGTCCGTGTGGCAGGTTATCGTCTGCCCGATGAGGCCGCGGCGGTGCGCGCCCGCCTGGGCGTGGTCTCACACCTGCCCTTGCTCTACGGCGAATTGACTGCCGAAGAGAATCTGCGTTTCTTTGGCCGGATGTATGGTCTCGCGAATATCGAGCCGCGGATTACGGAGGTGCTCGAAATGGTTGGCCTTGCATCACGTCGACGTGATCTCATACGCACCTACTCGCGCGGTATGCAGCAGCGCCTCGCCATCGGGCGCGCTGTCCTTCATGATCCGGATGTCATTTTATTCGATGAACCTTATACCGGCCTCGATCAGGACGCTTCCGCAATGCTGGACGAAGTGCTTGACACGGTAGCCGCCAAAGGCCAAACTGTGGTAATGACCTCGCATGACCTCGTACACGCCGAGAACCTGGCGACGCGTTTCGATATTTTGTCGCGCGGTGTGATCGGCGCATCCGCCACACGCAAACAACTCGGCAGAACAAGTTTGCTCTCGTTCTACAAAAAAGCGCTGGCGAATTGAGATGACCACGCGCTCATTGACAACCGCCCATCAACGAGCATCGAACGCCTCGTTCCTACAGGCGACGTTTGCCGTTATATGGAAGGACCTCACCGCCGAATTCCGTTCGCGCGAACTCTTCTCGGCGATGCTGGTTTTTTCCCTGCTCGTCATCCTGATCTTCAACTTTGCCCTCGAGCTGGATATCGCCACGCGTCAATCCGTGACGGCGGGCGTGCTGTGGGTTACCTTTGCCTTTGCCGGCACACTCGGCCTCAACCGCTCCAGGGCCACCGAGAAGGACCGCGGTTGTCTCGATGGACTCCTGCTGGCACCCGTCGACCGCTCTGCCATTTATTTTGGAAAAGCCATCAGCAACCTGGTCTTCATGTTGATCGTCGAAGCCATTGTTTTACCGGTCTATTCGTTCTTGTATAACGTCAATCTTTTCAACGCCGGATTATTGCTAGTGATCCTGCTCGGTTCAATCGGCTACGTGGCAGTTGGAACGTTATTAGCCAGCATGGCCGTCCAGGCCCGCACGCGCGATATTCTGCTCCCGATTTTGTTATTCCCGGTTGCCATCCCGATTCTGATCGCCGCCGTCAAGGCCAGCGAGGGCTTTTTAGCGGGCAGCGATTTCAGCACCATCTATTCGTCGCTCAGCTTGCTGATTGGCTACGATGTCATTTTTATTGCCATTGCCTATATGGTCTTCGATTATGTTGTTGAAGAGTAAAATACCATTTGTGAAAGGAATGCGATGCCACCCAAACCACTACCCTTAAAAATTCTTGATTAAGCTTCCGTGTTGATTTTGGCTGTTGCGACCTATCTTGCCCTCTTTTATGCGCCCGAAGAAGCCACGATGGGACAAGTCCAGCGCGTGTTCTATTTCCACATTGGAACGGCATGGACTGGCCTGTTGGGCTTTCTCTTTGCAGCAGGCTTGGGCATTGTCTACCTTATCAAGCATGATCTTAAATGGGATATTGCCGAAGTGGCCGCGGTTGAGATCAGTGCCGTGTTCTTCTTGATCACGATCATCCTCGGCTCGATCTGGGCGCGTCCGGTCTGGAACACCTGGTGGACTTGGGACCCGCGCCTGACCACCGCTGCAATTACCGAATTGATTTACGCGGCCTACTTCATGCTACGCGAGGGCATCGAAGACCCGGACCGCCGCGCCCGCTTTGGCGCCGTTTACACGCTGATTGGTGGGATCAGCGCGCCCATCACTTTTCTGTCCATCCGGCTGTTCCGCACCATTCATCCGGTGGTGATCGCAGGCAGTGATCCCAGTGCACAAGGCACCTTTGCCATGACCGGTCCCATGCAAGTCGCCTTCTTCTTCGCCCTGTTTACTTTCACCGTCATCTTCGTTGATTTGTTTTGGAATCGCATCCGCATGGGGCAGTTGGCAGCGAAGATCGAACAGCTCAAACTTAACCTGATGCAATAGAATCAAGGAGCTTTATGTTTCCCCTCGACTCCCCTCCCAATACATCCGCTTACATGATCGCGGGATATGTTGTTTTCTTTATCATTGCCGCGATCTATCTCATTAGCTTATGGGTGCGCTGGCGCAACCTTCATCAGGATTTGAACACCCTCGAAACCATCCAAAAGGAAAACGAACAGAAAGCCAAAAAGTCCAAAAAGTCGGAAGGATCCAAAATTTCAAAGAGAAAATAGGTTGTAATTTATCACGGCTCTGCTATAATAGCGAAAACAGCGGAAATTTTTATAAAGGTTGAATCTAATAATAGAAGTAAGACGTACCTCTTCCCTGAATTTGATTATTGCTATCCTGCTGGCTTTGGGCAGTTTGGTGATTCTTCCCGCGACCTCAGGGCGGGCTGATACAGCGCCAAGCCCTCCCGGCCCCGACCGCGTTGCGAAAATCACCGTCAAATACACGGCGTATACCTGGTGGATGGCAACCTGGAATAAGAATAAAATCGTCTGTACGCTGGTAGTGGATCATGAAGGCCAGCCCACACTCGGGGAAATTTATACGAATTGCACGTCCGGCGTTTATTACAATTGGACAAAAACCAAACCATGCAAAACTGCTGCACAAGACTGCAGGGGTTTTTATCTTTATCTGGTCAAGACAGAGTCCTCGCAAAAACAGGTGACGGTAACACTGCCGCCGCCGTCAGTTTGGTTATCGCTTCAAGGATGTGAGACCGTTACGAGGTCCGGCACGGATATTTGTGAAAACACTCCTGTGTTGCTATTGAAAGGCCAGGAACCACTTCCAAATCAACACATTACCAAAGTATCTGGCACAATGAACGGTCAGCCATTTCAATGCAGTGCAAATTGCAAATTGAAGCTTGCCCCCACCGATAACCAGGGAGTCGACATAAAATTCTGGGCCTGGTCAAGTTATGGCGACAGCAGCAATGTGTTCGATGCGCAGATTCGTGTCGCACAAGCCAACGCTGGCAACCCGGACAAGAAATCATGGTATGTGGATGTGCTGTCCTCGCAATGGAGCGGTGTGCCTGCCGCAAGCTGCGCCAAGGTTTGGCGGGCGTTTCCTCCCGTGGGCGGTCCTCCCGATTGGTTGGGCACGCCCCAGGATCCGGCCGCGCTAAGCAGTGAAATTCCTTACAATTATCTTTCCGCCAACCTGATTCTGCAAGGCGCCGTGGACGCCAGCGGCTGCCCAGATGGAGGCTGGTCCTCAGATGGCACAGTCAATCAATGCGGATTGGAAGCGGCACGGCCGGCTGTGGATGCATGGCAAAACCAATTTGATTCGTTGATCATCAACACCGCCCACGACACCGGTGTGCCCGCTCAATTGCTGAAGAATCTATTTGCGCGCGAAAGCCAATTCTGGCCAGGCGTATTCAGAGCCAGCCGCGATTCCGGGTTGGGTCAATTGACCAACAACGGTGCAGATACGGCCCTGCTTTGGAATCCGACATTCTTTAGCCAGTTCTGTCCACTCGTACTCCCATCGCAGACCTGCAGTTACGGGTACGTACATCTCAAGGCGGGTAAACAACAGAGGCTGAGACAGGCGTTGGTGAGCAGCGTCAATGCCTCATGCGAGAACTGTCCACTGGGCATCGATTTGAGTCAGGCCAACTTCAGCGTCAGCGTATTTGCTCATACCCTGCTGGCGGAATGCCAACAGGCGGCGCAAGTCGTGCTCAATAACGTGCCTTCATCCTCAACGCAAACGGCGGGCGATTTTGCTTCGTATGAGGATTTGTGGAAATTTACCTTGGTCGACTATAATGCGGGCGCAGGATGTCTGGGATTGGCAGTAAACCAAACTTGGAATACAAATCACCAACTCACCTGGGATTTATTATCCTCCAACTTCACGCCGGTCTGCTCACCGGCAACCAACTATGTGAACGACATTAGCAAATAAGCGTGGCGTTTAAACACCACGTTTATTTATTTTATGCTAAACTAAAAACATGCCCCACCCCATCCCTCCCAAAATCTTGGGGAGGGTGGCCCGCCGAAGGTTTGCTGTCCTTGGCGAAAGGGACGGGTAGGGCTTCGGAGACGACCATGCTCACATTCCCTGAAAAAATCCTCTTCGCAATCGCAACCATTGTTTCGCTCTATTTCACCTATCGCGGCACAGATCGAATCATCAAGCTGATCTCCAGCGGTCAAGGCGGACCCGATTGGAAAGCCGCATTCAAGAAGATACCCGGCGCTATTGCGGAAGTTCTTCCGCTGCGGCCTGTTTTCAAATTTCGCTTTTGGCCCAGCGTGCTTCATGCAATGATCGCATGGGGTTTCGTTGTTTTTATGCTGGTCGATCTTTCCGATTTAGTCTATGGGCTTACGGGCTTCAACATTCTTGAACAAACCGGACTATTCGGTGATATCTATCGCTTCATGGCGGACATAGCCAACCTGGCGATCCTATTCGGCATGATCGCGATGGTCATTCGCCGCTTCACACTTCGACCCGAAACGTTGTCCACCCGCAAGACGACTTTACTCAACTCAAGTGCGCGCTTCGGCATCAGCCGCGACTCAGCCATCGTCGCGGCATTCATCATTGTCCATAATGCATCTCGATATTTGGGCGAGTCATTTCATCTTGCGTTAAACGGAGTCAGCGACAGCTGGCAGCCGACTATTTCAGCAGTAGCCGCTCTATGGTCCGGGGCGAACGCCACCGCACTGATTGTCGGCGAACATGCAGCGTTCTGGCTATCGATCGGCGCGGTGGTTGCGTTCCTTCCGTATTTCCCTTATTCGAAACATATCCACCTGTTCTTCGCACCCTTCAACATCTGGCTGAAACCACAGAGACGTTCCATCGGCGAATTGAGCTACATCAATCTCGACGACCAATCCATCGAACAATTCGGCGCGGCCACGGTAAAGGATTTGAGCTGGAAACAGATCATGGATAGCTATTCCTGCATCATGTGTTTCCGCTGCCAGGAAGTTTGCCCGGCTTATAACACCGGAAAAGTTTTGTCGCCGGCCGCGCTGGAGATCAACAAACGCTATAACTTCAATCACGGCGGCGGTACGGATGTGTCCATGCTGGATTTGATTCCCGAAGAAGCGGTGTGGGCTTGTACATCCTGTGGGGCATGCGTGGATATTTGTCCGGTTGGCAACGAGCCGATGCGCGATATTCTCGATATACGCCGGAATCTTTCGATGATGGAAAGCAATTTCCCAAAGCAATTGGAAACAGCGTTCAAGGGCATGGAACGCAACATGAATCCGTGGAATGTATCGCAAGCAGACCGAATGAAATGGGCCGAAGGTCTGAATGTTCCAACCATCGAAAAAAATCCAGAGCCGGATATTTTGTGGTGGGTTGGCTGCGCACCCGCCACGGACGCACGCGCTCAAAAGACCGCACAAGCCTTTGCGAAAATCTTGAACGCGGCGGGAGTCAATTATGCGGTGCTCGGACAGAACGAACAGTGTACCGGCGATTCCGCTCGACGTGCCGGACGCGAGGATATCTTCTTTGGATTGGCTTCGGCCAATGTCGAGATATTGAATGAGGTCAAGCCAAAGCGAATCGTGACGACGTGTCCGCATTGGTTGCATACGTTGAAGAATGAATACCCGGCTTTCGGTGGAAACTACACGGTCATCCATCATACGCAGTTGATCAACGAATTGGTCGGCGCGGGAAAAATTCAGTTATCAGCGAGCAGTGATCAGTTGACAGTAACTTTCCACGATCCATGTTATCTCGGACGGCATAACCAAGTCTTCGATGCGCCGCGCGAAGATCTGAAGTCGGCAGGCTTGGAAGTAATCGAGATGCCGCGCCACGCGGACAAATCGTTCTGCTGCGGCGCGGGCGGCGCACAAATGTGGAAGGAAGAAGAGAATGGCACGAGTCGGGTCAATACGACGCGCTTTGTAGAAGCAAAAGCCGCCCTGGAGAACGCAGGGC
>JBJKOR010000850.1:0-12682 GCA_046707185.1 Anaerolineales bacterium
CATATTCCGCGGCGCGCAAGCCTGCGTGTTTACCAAAGACAACCAGATCGAGCAGGCTGTTCGTGCCGAGCCGATTCGAGCCGTGCACGGAAACACAGGCACATTCGCCGGCCGCATTAAGTCCGGGGAAGGCCGTATTCTTGTCATCGATCACCACTTCGCCAAATTTATTGGTTGGGATGCCGCCCATCGTGTAATGCGCTGTCGGCTGGGTGGGCATCATCTGTGTCATCGGGTCGATGCCAAGGTAGACGCGGTTGAAGTCAACGATGTCGGGAAGCTTCTTTAACAATTCTTCGGCGGTGATTTTGTAGGGGGTGCCATCGGGATTCATGCGCCCATCTTCCGCCGCATACTTCATTACCGATTCCGGACGCGCATCGAGATAAACGTAATTCTTTCCGTTGATGCCGCGTCCTTCGCGGATCTCCGTATAGATGGCGCGGCTGACGACATCACGCGAAGCCAGGTCTTTAACGTGCGAGGCGTATTTCGTCATGAAACGTTCGCCCTTATTGTTGATCAACACGCCGCCTTCGCCGCGCACGCCTTCGGTGATAAGAATGCCGAGTTTATAGATTCCCGTTGGATGGAATTGGAAGAACTCCATATCTTCGAGCGGAATGCCGCGTCGAAGCAGGACCGCCGCGCCGTCGCCGGTGTAGGCGTACGCGTTCGACGTCACTTCAAAGATGCGGCCATGTCCGCCCGTCGCAAAGATCACGGCTTTGGCATGGAAGATATGCAATTCACCAGTTGCCAATTCAACTGCGACAACGCCAGCCGCCTTTCCATCGACGATGAGAAAATCCAACACTTGATATTCATCGAAGAACTTAACGTTGTTCTTCAGGCATTGCTGGTACAGCGTTTGAAGAATCATGTGACCGGTGCGGTCCGCGGCGTGGCAGGCGCGGTGGACGGGCTTGCCAGTTTCATTGTTGGTGTGTCCGCCGAATGGGCGCTGCATGATGCGTCCTTCGGCCGTGCGGTCGAATGGCAGCCCCATGTGTTCGAGTTCGAGCACTGCATCGATTGCTTCGTTGCACATGAACTCGATGGCGTCCTGATCGCCCAGATAGTCCGAGCCTTTGACCGTGTCGTACGTGTGCCATTCCGGCTTGTCTTCTTCGAGATTGCCGAACGCCGCGCTGATGCCGCCTTGCGCTGCGCCGGTATGCGAACGCGTCGGATACAGCTTGCTGATGACCGCCGTCTTTGCGCCGCGCGAAGCGTAGAGTCCCGCCATGAGTCCCGCACCGCCTGCACCGACCACCACTACGTCGAATTGATGAATATTTGCCATGAATTATTGCTCCTAAATCTTTTCACCGCAAAGTCGCAAAGAACGCGAATAAAAAATCTTCGCGGACTTCGCACCTTGGCGGTGCGTTCTTTTACGAAGTCAAAATCAGATAAACGCCGATGAGGATCATCGAAATCATAAAGACGATGCTGATATAACGGACGATCTTTCGTCCCAGCGGTTTGATGATGTAATCATCGCAGATCACAACCAGTCCGTGCACGCCGTGTGCGGTTGCAACGAGAATCATCAAGGTTGCGACTATTTTCCAGAACGGAGTTGACCACGGAGCGAGTTCAGGCACATTGGTGCTCTGCACATGAATCACATCAGGCATGAAACTCCAGCGCAGCACATCGGCCAAATTCATCTGCGTGCGCGCACCCATGATCAATGCGCCGATGATCGCGACCAACACCAACGCATACATTGCCAGCGCGGAGAGACGCGTGAACAACCACATCATCATCTCGAAGTTGAGTCCGCGCTTCGTGATCGGAACGACCCTCGATTTTGTAGATGTCGCCATATCAGCCTCTCAATCCCGTCAGGACAATTACGTAAAGCGCCATTCCATAAATGGGCAGGAAGACCGCCCATTCCACCCAAATGGCCTCACGCTGATATTCGATCAGCTTCGGAAACAGATCGACGATCGTGATGCGCAGCCCATTGATCACGTGGAACAGCACAAAGAAGAAGATGAAGATTTGGAAGATCCAGTTTTCATAGATGGAGTTGGTGAAAACTCCGACTTTTCCGCCCCCGAACGATGCCAGGATATGGATCGTAACAAAGATGGCTATGCCCAGCCCGCCAATGCGATGCAAGATAAATGTCAGAAAGGGCCCCTGCCCTTTATATCGCAAGGCTCTTGCCAGGCTGACGTTTCTTTTCAAGCCCATCTGTGCCTCCTTGGAGAAATTATGCATGAGTTTCTATTTTACCGCGTGTAAAGGGTCGTTGCGAGGCTCGTCAAAGCCCAAATGAAAAAATTCTTGTCCGCTAATTTTGCAAATTTGCACGAATTCTTTTTTGAATTGGTGCAGACGTGCACCTGCAAGAGCAGCAGCCCAAGACTTTGAGAAAATCGTGACCCGCGTGGCAGCCTCAACTTCTGATGGGAATGTTTCATCACACAGAATGTTCCTCGCAATGGCGTTTGGCAACAAAAAGTAGGGTAATTATCTTATGGCGGTTCAGACTCAGAAAGTGACAATCATCCTCGTTATTTCAGTCCACACTTCCTCCAATAAAGGGCAGTTAGGCTCTTATAATCCGGATATGTTTCTCGACGGACTGGCTTTATAATAAAGTAGATAGATTACCTTATCAAGAAGGTGCTTCTTTCGTTGAAACTGTAAAGAGAAGTTTATCCATATTTCAACATCACGAATTCTTGGAGGTGTTATGTCTGAAAATATGAATCGCCGCGGCTTTTTTGCTGCTGTGGCGGGGATCATCGGGGGAATTATCGGGGTGGTGCTTGGGGTGCCGGCCATTGCCTATTTGCTTGACCCCGCGTTCAAGTCGAACGCAAAGGACACGTGGGTTTCCGTCGGCAAACTGGCTGACATGAAGGTGGGGCAGCCATATCCATTCTCGTTTGCTATTGTGGAAGTCAATGGCTGGGAGCGTACTGCCACCAGCCACGGCGGGTTCGTGATCCGCAAATCAGATAGTCCAAACGATATGATTATTTTCGACAGCCGGTGCACGCATCTGGGCTGCACCGTGAATTGGGAGGCGAACGCAAAGGCTTTTATCTGCCCCTGCCATAACGGAAAGTTCAATATAAACGGTGCCGTGGTGGCTGGTCCGCCGCCCCGTCCCCTCGACCGATATACGGATTTCCGCGTAACGAACGATGGTATCCTCGAAATTTATTATAAGAAAAGTTGACCTCGCGCTGAGCGGACACGAAGTAAAAGTCGACACTTGCACCCCGTTCGGGCCGCGAGCCCGCCAGGGCGAGACGGCCTGCGCTGCAAGTGCAGGTGAGCGCCCTTCGACTGTGTTCCACTCCGTTCAGGGCGATGATACTGGAGTATCTCATGTGGAAAAAGATTTACGATTGGCTGGATGAACGCGCTGGACTGAACGACCTCTATAAAAACCTGCTTGACCGTCCCGAACCGAAAGGCACGTGGTGGAATACCCTCGGCTCGGCGAGTTTGTTCTTATTTATCGTGCAAGGTGTGACGGGAATTTTCCTGTTGGTCTATTACACGCCTTCACCTGATCATGCCTACGACAGCATCAACTACATCATGAACGGTGTGGCCTTCGGCTGGCTGATCCGCGGCATCCATCACTGGGGTGCGACACTGATGGTTATTGTGGTTTTCATCCACATGCTGCGAGTATTCGTGACCGCCTCCTTTAAGTATCCGCGCGAGCTTACCTGGTTGATCGGGATCGGCTTGTTTATCCTCACGCTGGGCATGGGATTCACCGGTTATCTCTTGCCGTGGAATCAACAATCCTATTGGGCAACCATCGTCGGCACGCAGATCGCTGGAAGCGTACCCTTCATCGGCGACTTTATCCTCAAAGCCCTGCGCGGCGGTGCCGATTTGAGCGCTCTCACGCTGCAACGCTTCTTTGCTGCTCATGTTTGGATGTTTCCATCTGCTATTGCAGCATTGATCGGAACGCATTTATATCTCATCATCAAACATGGCGAGTCGCACTTCCCATCGAAGGAGGACTGAGGAACACGCAATGAATAACGAAACGAAGCAGAAGATCAACAAACGCTACGAACGCGAACTCAACCGCGGCGAGCGTTTCTGGCCCGATAGCATTTACAAGGATTTGATTGTCTCGCTTGGAATTTTTGTTTTATTGATTTTGATGGCGACGTTTATCGGCATCGATGCCCAGCCAAGAGTGGATCCCAGTGATACAGCATATATCCCGCGGCCGGAATGGTATTTCCTCTTTCTGTTCAAATTCCTCGCGATTTACGGACAAATCCCGGTTCTTGGAAAGATCGAATGGGTCGCCACGGTAATCATCCCGGGCATTGCCATCCTGCTCCTCGTGCTGATGCCGTTCATTGAACGCGGCTCATCCCGCTATTATGGCAAGCGCGTCCTGCCGATCTCCGTGATGGCGATCGTCGTAGTGGACATCGTGATGCTGACCTTGATGGCTGATGTCCCAACGGTTTTACTTAATGGTTCGACCGTTCCCGGCGTACTCCAGACGATCGGCGGTTTGGTGATTCCCGTTGCGGCGATCATCCTATTGTTCCTGATGAATTTCGTGTTCAAGGGTACGTCCACCAAAACGATGATATGGACGACCGTCATCGCCTCTGTTTTGACAACCGGATTGACGGTGGCGGTTCTCGTAGCGTACCCGCAACCGCCGACACAGACTACGGCAGTTGCCACCACACTGACGGATCAAATCAGTGCAGGACAGGATTTATATTCCGCGAACTGTGCAAATTGTCACGGCGATGACGGCACCGTCACCAAAATCACCGGCGTGAAAGGCTTGGAAGGGAAATTGATTCCCGCCATTCACAGCACCGATGTTTTATACACACTGAATGATGCAGCGATGGCGCAAGTCATTGCTTATGGACGTCCCGAGGCAGGCATGACGCCGTTCGGCAAAGCCTACGGCGGCCAGCTTTCGACCAGCGATATTGATAACATCGTGATCTTCATGCGTTATGAATGGGATAACCGCTTCACGGCACCCGTACTCAAGCCACTGTTTCCTGCACTGGCAAAGACTGAGGTACCATCGTATGAGATTCACATCCAACCGATTGTCAAGCGATATTGCATCTCGTGTCATAAAGCAGGCCAGACGAATGATAATTTCCTGATGGATTCATATACGGATATACTTCACAGCGGCGATCACAAAGCCAACAATGTGGTCGCGGGCGATGCCAACAGTTATCTGTTGCAAGTCATTCAGGGTCATCCTATTCCTGATCCCCGCAATCCATCGTCGACGCTCATCCGCACCATGCCGCCAAACGGACATCTGCCGCCCGATGTGATCGACGCATTCGAGCGCTGGATCATGAACGGGATGCCTGAAACCGCCGTAGAAGCCGCAAAGTTGTCGGTCCCCGTGACACCGACGGTTACGCCAACACCATAATATCGAAACGAAGATAAAAATAAACGGCACCCTAGTTCAGAGGGTGCCGTTTGCGCTTTGTCCTTTGCGTTTTGAGTACCTGCGTACATTCAGCCTCCGTTATATTGCAAATCCCAATCCCAAAACCAATACGCCAAACCTTTGTACTCGCCCCATTTGGCGAATCGCTTTTCAACCTGTTTCGGCGTGACAGGCTTGCCGCGATACCACTCGTGCGAAACCAATTTCATCGCCCATGAATCAATCGGGATGAAATCGTGCCGGCCCAAAATCATCAACAGGTTTGCGGCGGCGTACGGGCCGACGCCCTTGATTTTCATCAACTCTTTGCGAAGCTCCAACGTTGGCAGTGTAGAGGTCTTGAAGGACTCGATATCCAATTGCTTCGATGCCACGCGGAGGGCTAGCTCGTGCAGGGCCGGTGCGCGATAACCAACCCGTACCGTTTCTTTCAGGACCTCCGGGCGGGTCGCGGCGATTCTATCGGGCGTGGGAAACGCCTTGGACACTTCGACTTCGTGGCGCCCTGGCGCCACTCCGCTCAGCGTGACAACTGAATCCCCGAAGGATGCGATGAGGTTGAGATTCATGCGCCGCGTCGCAGCCCACAGTGTGTTCGTCGTCAAAATCGTCTTGACCACATCTTCGAAAAATGTCGGCGAACGCAGCACGCGCCCGTGTGCCAGTTTTTCAGCTTTGCGAAGTTTCGGCTCTTTACGGACGACTTTGTAGAACGAAGAGAAATTCTGGTCGAGACCAAGCATCCAAGATATTTTTTCCTTCACTTCGTTTTGTTCGGTCTTATTGAGTGAATCTGTTTGAACCTTTATGCCGCGCGGAGTTTCAGAAATCCGGTATTCGATGATGCGGCCATTGACAAGCCGATCAGTATAAAAGAGTATTTCACGGTCCTCGTCGAAACGGAACGGCGCAAGCTGAACCCAGCCATGCGAGTTGACAACGGATAGAAAATTGAACGGCGGACGAGCGTTTAGATTCAGGGTGGTCATAAATCGTTAACCGCGCAACGCCATCTGCACCAACTGCGGCTGTGCGATTCGAAAATAATCAAAGGATTTCATAAAGATGGAACGGTCGAGCCGCCCCGCATTGAAGACAACTTCCTCGTTTTCCTTGATCAATGGATCGGCCAAAAGAATGAGTTGATCGTTGCCTGCCCTGGCGGTCAGTCCAGGGAACGAAAACGGCGGGATCGATCCGGTCACACAGCCGGTCAACGCCTCGGCGTTTTCGCGGAATGCCATCGCCGCGCTGGATGCGTTGATATGATCCTTAATCGCATCGAAGTTCACGCGGCAATCGGCGGGAATGTTTGCAAGACAATAGATGTTTTCCTTTTTGCTCAAGCGTACTTGCACCACCATGGACTTGATGGCTTGCTCGAGCCGGTTGCCGCGAATCTTGGCGATCGATTCCGAGCGTCCCTCCGGCTCATGTTCAACGACGCGATAAACCGCGCCTTCACGGTCGAGCAATTCGCACAATAGTTCGTGAATATTTTTGAGATCGTTATCGTTCATGATAAAAGGTTATGGTCTACTTTCTGCGATTCGCCCACCATAGCAACCCCGCACCAACAACGATTAATATGCCACCGTTGATCGCCCATTGAATTTGTCCGGTCATGAAACTGCCGGGCAAAATATTGATTCCCTGCAAAAACCAAACCACACCGGCAAGGATCAAAATTACGCCGATAACATTCAATATGATTTTCATGGCTCTCTCCATTTCTAAAAATTTTTACTATCGCCTTGAGCGGAACGCAGTGAAGGACAACTTATGCGCTTCGACTTCGTGGCACCTGTAGTGCCGCTCCGCTCAGCGCGATGTGTAGATATTACTTTGTGGGTACCAATCTCCAGAATAAAATTCCGGCAAATAACGCCAACACCGCGCCGAAGTAGAACGGGGCGGATGCGCCGAATCCAGTCCACGAGCCAATGCCTTGCCACAACACACCGGCAATCACCGAAGCGGGCAAAACGGTGATTCCAATGGCCGCATTGTAGAGTCCGTATGCCGCGCCGCGCCGCTCAGATGGAACGATATCCGCAACCAGGGCTTTAGCAACGCCCTCCGTTGCGGCGTAATAGATTCCGTATAAAGCATATAACACCCAAACATGCCAGCCCGCATTCGATAACGCCAGGCCGAGATATACCAAGCCATAGGCAATCCATCCGCCGATGATGAGTCGGCGTCGGCCAATTTTATCGGACCACGAACCCAGCGGACCCGATAGCGAAGCGTAGATGAAGTTAAACGTCATCAGCATCAACATGATTTGCAGCACGTCCAGTCCGCGATTTTGTCCGAGCAGGATGATGAACGAATCCGAGGAATTGCCCAATGTAAACAACAGAACGACAAACAAGAAGAGCTTGAAGCGCACGTCAAGCCCTTCGAAGGAAGGCAGTGCCGAAGCGCGTTTGGATTTCATGGGAACATCTTTTGCGCCAGTAGATAGTGCAAGCACACCGAGAATAGCCGGAATGATACTGATCAACACCGCGATCTGAAACGTGTGCCGCGTCAGGTCAACGCCGTTCGCTTCGGTCAGCCAGACGATCAACGCGGCAAACCCAAGTCCGAGAAAAGCTCCGGCGGTATCTCCGGCGCGATGAATGCCGAAGGCGAGTCCGCGTTGTTTCTCGCCGATGCTATCGGCAACGAGTGCATCGCGCGGCGCCGTGCGCACGCCTTTGCCGAGTCGATCCGAAAAACGCACGCCCAGCACCGCTTCCCAGGTCGTGGCGATAAAAAGAAATGGTTTGGAAAGAGTCGAAAGTCCATATCCCGCGACCGCCAGCCACTTACGTTTGCCGAGCTTATCGGAAAGCGAACCGGTATAGACTTTCATAAGGCTGGCAGTGGTTTCGGCGATGCCGTCGATCAATCCGATGATGGCCGTGCCGACACCCAGCACATTGGCGAGATACAACGGAACGAGATTGAAGATCATCTCCGATGAAACATCGGTGAAGAAGGAAGTGAGCGTGACCGCCCAAATGTTGCGCGGCAAGTTTTGAAGCGACGATTTGGATTCCGTGTTTTCCATATTGTCCTTTGCTGCAAAAGTAAAAAGTGAGAAGTCCGACTTCTCACTTCTCAACTTTTTTCTTTTACTCTATCACTCTTCTCCGCCCTCATTATCCGGAGTGCTTGGCTGCTCGACGTGTATCACCTCGCCGTGCATATTGATGACAATTTTGAATCCGAGCATTCCCAAATAGGCGCGGCCTTCTTCGGGAATGCCTTGCTGCATTAACGCATCGAACTGCTGATCCATATTCTTGAGCTGATTCTCGATGGCGGCTTTGGTAAAAATATCCTCCTGCCCCAGCATCTTCGCGGCTTGCTCCGAGATCAAGCCTTCACTGCCTTTCATCATTTCCTGCATATGACTCAACACTTGACGATCCACATCCCCGGCGGGAATGTGACGGCGAAAGCCCGCATCGTCCACCACGTAAAACGATTCATCGCCGACAATGGTTGTTCCAACGGCACGATCATTCTCATCCACAACGAGACCAGCGAACAAAGCTTGTTTTGACATTGACCTTTTCCTCAATAAGTGGCCGTCACTTCAATTACGAATTCAACGTAACCACGTTCACCTTCGTCCCCGAACCCGGCTTATAAAGATATACGATCTCAGGCGGGACAAGCGGGCTGGTCCAGCGATAGATGAATTTCGCGGCATCCATGGTCAGATTCACACAGCCATGACTGCGCGGCCGGCCATAATCATTGTGCCAGTAGGTACCGTGAAACGAATCGCCCGTACCGGTAAAGAACGAAACCCACGGCACACCTGGCAGATCATACCCGCGGCCCGCGCCCGGTGCGCCGTCATTGGTCATGTGAACGGTCGGACCTTTGTGGAAGGTTTGGAAATCTCCGGGCGGTGTAGGCGTGCCTCTGCCTCCGCTGGAACAACGCGACATCAGGACCGCTTTCTCGCCCTCGAATGCCGTGATCATTTGCGTGTCGATATCCACGTAGATATGTTTGTCAGTGCCGGGAACGTCTGGTGATAACAGGGTCAATTCCGAGTCCGGGACGAGGCGCATATCATTTGCGGAAACGAAAAACGAGGCGTCCAGGTGCTTGTCATAGATTTTGTACCAGATCGTCTTCTCGTATTTGTTGACCACCACATCCGTGACCCAGTGCGTTGTCCGATAATAGGCACGATAGGCGTGATTTGCCCAATAGGAGGCGTCCATGCGCGAATCACTGAACGGGACCGTGATCTCGCCCAATTGTCCGGCGGAAGGAATTTGATAGATGGGCTGTTGGTAATTGGTTTCCACGGGCTGAAAATAACCAGAGTAGGCATATCCGCCGTTGATCTTGTACCACGTTTTATCGAACGGATTGCCAAATCCAAAATCACCATCTGCCTGACCGGTAACGCTCACCACCTGGTCCTTGCCGAAGGTAAGTAATTTATTGGCGCTGAAGGAGGCTTGGGCGAACAAGTCCACGCCGGTAAAGGCGACACGCGCCTGTGTAACGGGCGCGGCGGATGAAGCAAAGGCTTGATCGAGCCGCAAATCGGCCAGGAATAATCCGAGCATGCCAGCGCTCGACAATTTGAGAAATTCACGACGGGATAAATCGATAAGAGGTTTCATAAGTATTTTGAGGTGGTCGAGTAGGCGGCGGGTCTCGATACGTGCTGTGCACTACTCGACCAACGCCGCCATATCGAGACCACCCTATGACGTTCCATTCTATTCTATAATTTTTACTTGTGTGCCTCGACGAAAGACATCGTACACGAACGCCTCGTTCGGAGGAACGACCGGCTTGGTCCAGCGAAAAAGCCATTTTGCCGCCGACGGCGACAGGTTGACGCATCCGTGCGAACGCGGGTGGCCAAAGTCATTGTGCCAATACGTGCCGTGCAGCGAGATGCCATTCTCCGTAATATACATCACCCACGGCACTCCGGGCAAGTCAAAACCATTGGCCGTGATGTCGCCCGCCGCCATGTGACGCGTCGGACGCTTGTGATACGTTGTAAAGTGACCGGTCGGCGTGGTGTAGGTTCCGTTGTTGAAGACATCTCCACTGGCCACGCGGGTGGCAAAGACCTGTTCGTTGTTTTCATATGCGAACAACAATTGATCGTTCAGGTGCACTTCGATTCGCTTTTGATTGTCAGCCACATTCGTCGAAAGCGGAGCCAGCTCATCGTCCGGGAGGATGCGGAGATGTTCACCCGGCGCATAGTACTTTCGATTCCACTTATCGTCGAGGACTTCATACCAAATCTTACCATCCGAATGGCCCTTCAGGGCGCGTGTGATCCAATGGACGCTTTCGTAATACAGCCGGTATCCGAACTCGCCATTGGGCTTATCCAACGCATCGGTAAACGGCACGCTGACTTCGCCGAGAATCCCGTTCGTTGGAATGTCCATTGTGGGTGTGTTCAAAATCGTTCGCACAGGCTGAATGTCGCCTGAATAAGCATAGCCATCATTACCGATCTGATACCAAACGCGGTTATAGGCTTTTTCATCGTCGCTGATAGTGACGTTGGTGATCGGGAGCACAAGATCGCGCCAAAACAATTTGACGTGCTTGCCTTTGGAGGATGGCTGGTCATACGTCCACAGCAAGTTGGTCGTGACGCGTCCCTGCTGTGTACTGAATGCATCATCGAAAAAGGAAGTCGATGACAGGTTCGGCATGAATAACCCCATGAAACCCAGCCCGCCTATTTTGAGAAAATCGCGCCGCGAAAATGTGCCGTTCATTACCGTTAATTCATGTAGGGGCACAGTATTGCTGTGCCCCTACCTATTACGATACATCTCCTTTGCTGCCGCCCCAGAATCGCTGCAACGACTCCGCCAGCAAAGCATGTTCGGGTTGTTGAAGATCTGCATCTTCGTCGAATAATTTTTGCGCCTGGGTACGTGCCTTTTCGATCAATGCCACGTCGGTGATGCTCGCCATGCGTAAGCCTGTACCATAACCGGATTGCCGCGTTCCCAAAAATTCTCCGGGGCCGCGCTGCTTGAGATCGAGTTCCGCCAACACGAAGCCGTCGTTGGATTGCGTCATGGCATGCAAGCGCTCGTTCTCGGTCGCGTCTTCATGCGTGGGAATCAATAAACAATACGATTGTTCGGAGCCGCGCCCGACGCGCCCGCGCAGCTGGTGCAATTGTGCCAACCCGAAACGGTCCGCGCCTTCGATCAACATGACCGTGGCGTTCGGCACATCCACGCCGACTTCGACCACGGTGGTCGAGACCAAAATATTATATTGCTTGTCGCGGAACTTCAACATCGTCTCGTCTTTTTCAGCGGGCTTCATGCGTCCATGCAAAAGCCCAAGTTTGAGATCAGGAAAAATTTCCTTCGATAGCACTTCGTAATCATCGACCGCGGCGGGCAAATCTTCCTTTTTTTCGCTTTCTTCGATCAATGGATAAATAATGAAGGCTTGTCGTCCATCTTTGATTTGTCCGCGAATCAACGTGTAGGCGCGCTCACGTTCCTGCGGGCGCAGCACATACGTATTGATGGGTTGACGACCAACGGGCATCTCATCCATCACCGATAAATCGAGGTCACCGTAAACAGTCAGCGCCAGGGAGCGCGGGATCGGTGTGGCGCTCATCACCAGCAGATGCGGATTCGTTCCCTTGGATCGAAGTTCGGCGCGTTGTTCGACGCCGAAACGATGTTGCTCGTCGATGACTACGAATTGCAAATCCTTGAATTGGACTGGCGCTTCGATGACGGCGTGCGTGCCAATCACGATTTTGATCGAGCCATCTGCCAATCCATTGCGGATCGCTTCTTTCTCCGCCTCGGGCGTGTCGCCGACCAATAAGCGAATCTCATCTGATTGCATGATTCCGTTTTCGCCTGCCAATAAGTTAGTGAAGCTTCGATAATGTTGTTCGGCAAGAATACTTGTCGGCGCCATAATGGCAGCTTGTGAACCATTCGATGTGATCATCGCGGACGCCAACGCAGCGACAATTGTCTTTCCCGAACCTACATCGCCTTGCAAGAGCCGATTCATGGGCTTGCCGGAATCAAAGTCCGCGCGAATCTCTTTCAATGCGCGTCCCTGGCCATTGGTCAGCGTGAAAGGAAGATTATCTAAACGGGCCTCCAGCCAATCGCCCTGGACGGAGAAGCGGCGTGCCTCGGCTTGTTTCCAATCGCGCTTCTGTCGCAGCACGCC